>JBIIFR010000099.1:0-5731 GCA_044237215.1 Gaiellales bacterium | reverse complement strand
AACGACGGTGCGAAGGTGGGGGCGGGGGAGCGGCATGGACGGTCCTTGGTTAGGCGGGGTCGAGACCTTCGGCGATGACGAGGTCGAAGCGCGCGGCATCCTTGCGCAGTTCGATCGCGGCCTGGTAGGCCGGCGAGGCGTAGCAATCCTGCGCGGCCTGATAGCTCGGAAACTCGACGATGAAGGAGCGCCCGTGCGAGACGCCCTCGACGACCTCGGCGACGTCGCCGCGCACGATCGCGTGGCCGCCGTGCTGGGCGATGATCGCGCCCGCCGTCTCGCGGTAGGGGGTGAACCCTTCGGGATCGGCGATGTTGGCCGTCACGACCCAGTAGCCCTTTGCCATCTTTTCCAGCGCCTTTCGGGGGCGAACGCGGGTGGAGCGGCAGTCTACGCGTCGAGCAGCAGTTGTGCGATGCGCTCGCCCGTCATCACGGCCGGCAGGTTCGTGTTGCCGCGCATGATCTGCGGGTACAGGCAGACGTCGCCGACCACCACGCGCGCCAGACCATGCACGCGGCCGCGCTCGTCGCACACCGCGTCGGGGCCGGTGCCCATCTTGGCTGTGCCGACGGGGTGGTAGTAGTGCGCGACGTTGGCGCGAATGCTCTCGTCGGTCGACATGTCGGTCACGGCCGCGCCGACGTGCGGGGCCACCGCGGGATGGTCGAGGATCTCGTTGGCCTTGACGATGCCGTCGCGCAGGACGGCGAGATCGTGTCCGGCTGCGTCGCCGAGGTACTGGTGGTCGATCACCGGCAACGCCTCGGGATCGGCCGACGTGATGTCGATGCGTCCGCGGCTCTGCGGCGTGACGCACGACACCACGATCGCGACGCGGCCATGCAGCTCGTGCGTCTGGTCGGAGGCCAGCACGGGGAAGAGGTGCAGGTCGTAGAGACCGTCGGGCGACTGCGACGAGATCGCCTTGCCGAGCGTCTGCTCCTCGGGCAGGAAGCCGGTGGCCGCGGCGGCGTCGATGTCGGCCTGCAGCTCGGCGCCGATCGCGCGGTCGACGAGCACGAGTGGGTGGTCGTGGAGGTTCGCGCCCACGCCGGGCAGGGCGAGCACCGGCTCGACGCCGACGGCGCGCAGGCGCTCGGGATCACCGATGCCGGAGCGCTGCAGGATCAGCGGCGTGCCGTACACGCCCGCCGCCAGCACGAGCGTGCCCGCGGTGAGCTCGTAGACGTTGCCGTCGCTGATCGCGTGGACGACGACGCCGTCGGGCGTCTCCTCAAAGCGATCGACGAGCGTGCGGTCGAGGATCGTCAGGTTCGGCAGGTGCCGCACCTGGTCGAGGTACGCGAATGCGGTGTTCCAGCGCGTGCGGCCGACGACGTTGACGGTCTCGAGGCCGAAGCCATCGTTGGCGTCGAGGTCGCAGAGGTCGGAGGCCATCCGCCAGCCGAGGTCACGCGTTGCCTCAAGACAGTGGCGATGGAACGGCACGGCCTCCTCGTCGGTATAGGTGCGCACGCGCATCGTCTCTACCACGCTGTCGAACAGCGGCGCGACGTCGTCGCCCGTCCAGCCCGGCAGGCCCCAGGCGTCGTAGTCCACACGGTGGCCGACGGCTGCGATCGCGCCGTTGTGGGCCGAGCAGCCGCCGATCACGCGGGCGCGCTCGAAGCTCCAACGCCCGTCCTCACCCGTATAGCCCCAGTCGTGCGAGAGGGCGAGGGTGGTGGCGTCGACGAGGTCGAACGGCCAGTCCGGCGCGCCGTGCGGGCCGTAGTCCGGACCGGCCTCGACGAGGATCACGTCACGGCCGGCCTCGGCGAGGCGGGTGGCGATGACGGCACCGGCAGACCCGCCGCCGATGATCACGAAGTCGGCGGCGGTGCTCACGGTGCGAGGTCTTCCCAGTCGGTGGTGCCCCACGTGATGGCGAGGAACGTGCAGTCATGGCCGGCGGCGGCGCCGTGGTAGTGGCGCTCGTCGGCGGGGGCGTCGACGTAGTCACCGGGCCCGAGCTCGGTCTCGCCGTCGGGCATGCCGACCCGGCCGCGGCCCTCCAGCACGAGCAGCTTCTGCCCGCCCGGATGGGAATGCCAGTACGTGCAGGCGCCGTCGTCGAACGCCACGCGGGCGATGTCGGGCGCGCTGCCGTCGGGCGCCTCGTCGAGCATCTCGAGCCGGACGGTGCCGGTGAACCGGCCGCCGTAGAGCTCCGAACTGGTGCCACCGCTGACGATGCGCATTGCGTGCCTCCCGGGAATCTGCGCACAGTGTCGCGCAATCCACCGTCCGATGTGGGTATCGCCGGGAGCTGGGCGACTAGGGTTCATGGCAATGGACCGCTCAGGAGCTGCGACACGTTGAAGAAGTACGTCTACGACCAGTCCGAGGGATCCGCCGAGATGCGCAACCTGCTCGGGGGCAAGGGTGCCAACGTCGCCGAGATGCAGCGCATCGGTGTACCCGTCCCCGACGGCTTCACCGTCACGACCGAGGCCTGCGTCGACGCCATGCGGGCCGACGGCGCCTGGCCGGAGGGTCTCTGGGAGGGCGTGCTCGAGCGGCTCGCCGCGCTCGAGGAGCGCACAGGACGCCGGCTCGGCGATCCGGAGAAGCCGCTGCTCGTCAGCGTCCGCTCCGGTGCCGTGTTCTCGATGCCGGGCATGATGGACACGATCCTCAACCTCGGGCTCAACGACGCGGCCGTCGCAGGCCTCGCTGCGGAGAGCGGCAACGCTCGCTTCGCCTGGGACTCCTACCGCCGCTTCGTCCAGATGTTCGGCGAGGTCGTGCTCGGCGTGCCGTCCGACGACTTCGAGCACGCGCTGTCGCAGCTGAAGAAGCAGCGCGGCGTCCGCAACGACACCGACCTCAGCACCGAGGATCTCCAGGAGCTCGTCGCCACGTTCAAGGCGATCGCCGCGGAGACCGCCGGCCCCGACGCCTTCGGTGACGATCCGCGCGAGCAGCTCCGGCTCGCGATCAACGCCGTCTTCGCCTCGTGGCTCAATCCGCGCGCGGCCGTCTACCGCCGTGCCAACGACATTCCGGACGACCTCGGCACCGCCGTCAACATCATGCAGATGGTCTTCGGCAACCTCGGCGAGACCTCCGCGACCGGCGTCTGCTTCACGCGCAACCCGGCGACAGGCGTCAATGAGCTGTACGGCGAGTTCCTCGTCAACGCGCAGGGCGAGGACGTCGTCGCCGGCATCCGCACGCCGCGCCCCCTGGCCGAGCTCGAGGGCGAGCTGCCCGACGCCTACGCCGAGCTGATCGCCACGATGGCGCGCCTCGAGGCGCACTACGGCGACATGCAGGACATCGAGTTCACGATCGAGCAGGGCCACCTTTACCTGCTCCAGACCCGCACCGGCAAGCGCACCGCGCAGGCCGCCGTCCGCGTCGCCTGCGACATGGTCGAGGAGGGCGTCATCTCCAAGCAGCAGGCGGTCCAGCGCATCGACCCCAAGCAGCTCGACCAGCTGCTGCACCCGACGATCGACCCCGACGCGCCGCGCGATCTGCTCGCCCGTGGCCTCAACGCCTCGCCCGGCGCCGGTGTCGGCGAGGTCGTGCTCGATGCCGATACCGCCGAGCGCCGTGGCAAGGCCGGTACGCCCGTCATCCTCGTGCGCTGGGAGACCACGCCCGACGACATCCACGGTGTGATCGTCGCCCAGGGCGTCATCACCGCCCACGGCGGCATGACCTCGCACGCGGCCGTCGTCGCGCGCGGCATGGGCAAGCCGTGCGTGGCCGGCGTCGAGGGACTGCAGATCGACGTGCAGGGCCGCAGCGTCATCATCGGCGGCCGCACGATCAAGGAGGGCGACCTCCTGACGATGGACGGCACCACGGGTGAGGTCCTCGCCGGCGCGATGGCCCTCGTGCCGCCGCGCTTCGACGAGCACTTCCAGCGCCTCACCGCCTGGGCCGACGACATCCGTCGGCTGCGCGTGCGCGCCAACGCCGACACGCCGGACGACGCCGCGCGCGCCCGCAGCTTCGGCGCCGAGGGTATCGGCCTCTGCCGCACCGAGCACATGTTCATGAGCGAGGCGCGCCTGCCCGTCGTGCGGCAGATGATCCTCGCCAACGACTACCCCGAGCGCGAGATCGCGCTCGACCTGATCGGCCCGATGCAAGAGCTCGACTTCGTCGGCATCCTCGGGGCGATGGATGGCCTACCCGTCACGATCCGCCTGCTCGATCCGCCGCTGCACGAGTTCCTGCCGTCGCTGCTCGAGGCCTCGCTGACGGTCGAGCGCATCCGGGAGCGCGGGGCGGAGGGCGACCTCGCCGCCGCCGAGCGGCTGCTCGCGCGCGTCAAGGAGCTGACCGAGTCGAACCCGATGCTCGGCACCCGCGGCTGTCGCCTCGGCCTGCTCTACCCGGAGATCTACCGGATGCAGGCGCGGGCGATCATGCGCGCCGCGCACCAGCTGAAGGCCAAGGGCGGCGATCCGCGACCCGAGATCATGATCCCACTGGTCGGCTTCGCCGAGGAACTGCGCCGCATGCGCGAGCTCGTCGAGGAGGTCATCCGCGAGGAGAACGAGGCGCACGGCGTCGACTTCCCCGTCCAGATCGGCACGATGATCGAGTTGCCGCGCGCCGCGGTCGTCGCCGACCAGATCGCCGAGCACGGCGACTTCTTCTCCTTCGGCACCAACGACCTCACGCAGACGGTGCTCGGCCTGTCCCGCGACGACGCCGAGGGCAAGTTCCTCCAGCAGTACATCGAGGAGGGCGTGGTCGACGCGAACCCGTTCTCCACGCTCGACATCGACGGCGTCGGTGCCGTCGTGCGGATGGGCTGCGAGGGTGGTCGCCGGACCAAGCCAGACCTCAAGCTCGGTGTCTGCGGTGAGCACGGCGGCGATCCGGCCAGCGTCGGGTTCTTCCACGAGATCGGCGTCGACTACGTGTCCTGCTCGCCGTTCCGCGTGCCGATCGCCCGCCTCGCGGCGGCGCAGGCGGCACTCGACACGAGCTTCAAGGACCGCTGAGCATGGCCGTCACGCTGCACGTCGCGCTTGATCCCCGCGATCCCGCACCGGCCGACGTCGCCATCGTCATCGACTGCATCCGCGCCACGACCACGATCTCGCACGCGCTCGATACGGGCTACGCCTCCGTCACGTGCGTGGGGGAGATCGACGACGCCCACGCGGAGCGCGCCGAGGGTGTCCTGCTCGGCGGCGAGCGGCACGGCGTGATGATCGAGGGCTTCGATCTCGGCAACTCGCCCGCCGAGTACGCCGTGCAGCGGGGCGAGCGCATCGTCCTCACGACCACCAACGGCACTCGCGCGATCCTGCAGGCCGTCGCCGAGTCCACCACGGTCTTCGTCGGTGCCCTCGTCAACGCCCAGGCACTGGTTGATGCCGCGCTCGCCGCGGTGCCCGCCGACGGTACGATCGCCGTCCGCTGCGCCGGTGTGCGCGGCGAGCTCGCGCTCGACGATGCCTACGTGGCCGGGGTGCTGCTCCAGCGCATCCTGCACGCGCTGCCCGCTGCCTTCCCAACCGATGGCGCGCGCACCGCGATCGCGATTGCCAACGCCTACCCGCTTGCGCTCGCCGCGCTGGAGGACAGCCAGAGCGCGCGCGATCTCGACGGCACGGGCCACGAGCCCGACGTCATGCGCTGTGCCCAGGTCGACATCCTCGGGAGCGCTCCGCGGGTCACGGCGTCGTCGCCGGGCCGCGTCATCGTCACGCTGGGCTAGTCGTCCGCCGCGGGCGCGACGCCCGCGTCGAGCAGG
>JBIIFR010000076.1:0-6534 GCA_044237215.1 Gaiellales bacterium | reverse complement strand
CCGCGACGTTCGTCAGCCGTCTGATCCTCAAGGAGCACGGCGAGCGCGACCACGAGATCGCTGCGCTCGGCGAGCCCTTCACGCCGGCTGACATCGCCGGCTGGGCACGCTCGTCGCTCGAGCAGGCGGCGACGGTCGTGATCGGCACCCAGTGGCGCGACGACGTTCCGCCGGAGACGCTGCAGGCGATCCGGGCCTTCGGTCGCCGAATCGTCTTCGACGCGCAGGGTCTCGCCCGCCCCGGTCTCGGCGCGGTGCATCCCGTCGGTCCGCTCGACCCGACCTGGCTGACCGGGGTGGATGCCGTCAAGTTCTCCGACGCGGAGGCCGAGGCGCTGCTCGGCGGCACGGACGCCGCCGCGATGGCCCGTGCCGGTGTGCCGATCGTCCTGATCACCCACGGAGAGGGCGGGGCCGACGTCTGGACGCGCGACGAGCCCGAGGTGCTGCACATCCCTGCCGATCGCATTCCCCGCCTCGCCGACACCGTCGGCGCGGGGGACATGTTCACGGCGCTGTTTGCCGCGGCGCTCGATCACGGCGAAGCGCCGCGCGCCGCCGTGGCCACGGCCACGCACGGCGTCGCCGAGCTCCTCCGCCTGCGCGTCTAGGACCTACGCGAGCGCGCCGCCGCGCAGCGCGGCGAGCAACGGCTCAAGGTCCGCCGGCGGCGGATCGCCGGCGGCCAGCGGCGCGACGTGCTCACGCACCGCCGCATGAATCGGCGCCAGGTTGGGGCCGAGCCGATCGGCACCACGCAGGTCGATCGCCTGGCAGGCGATGACGCAGGAGATCGCTGCCGCGCGGTAGCCGAGGGCGGTCATCTCGGCGAGCCGACGCGCACCGAGGCCGGCCATCGTCATCCGGTCCTCGATCTTCTCCGCCTGCGCGGAGGAGCCGATCTCGGTCGAGACGGGCTGGCTCAGGAGACGCGCCTCGGCAGTCAGCGCCTGCAACGGCCAGGAGGTCTCGGAGAGCCCGTGCCCGTGGCTGTCGCCGTCCGGCTCGAGGCCATCAGTCAGCCCCGTCTCACTGGCCTGCAGCAGCTTGATCGACCGCTCGTTCTGAGCGGTCAGGCACGGCGCGAGCGCGATGCGGGCGAAGTCGAGCGCTGCCGCCAGCGCCTGCATGTCGAAGTTGGCGACCGGCAGCATCCGGTCCTCCTCGATCAGCGCGAGCGGGTTCTGCTGGTGCGCGTTGAGCTCGATCGAAAGTTGGCGGAGACAGAAGGCGAAGGTGTCGTAGGCGGCGCCAAGCACAACGCCGGCGTCGCGGAAGGAGAGCGGCGCATGCAGGTGCCGCGGGTCGTCGGCGAGGCGCGACCCGACGAGCAGGTGGCCGATCGCGGCGAGCGCGCGCCGGTAACCGGGGTAGGGGCGTACCTCACCGGCGGCCGGGTGGAACGGCGACGGGTTCGCAGCGTACGCCTCGAGGTCGAGAGCCGCGAGCGTCACGAGCGTCTCGAGCAGGGTCTCGGCGTCGTACAGGGCGAGGGCCGCGTGGGCCGTGACGTAGGAGCTCTGGCCGATCAGCGGCAGCGCCTCGCCGATGTCGGGCTGCAGCTCGCCGAGCAGGCCGGTGACGAGGTGTGCCAGCGGCATGATGTCGCCCATGCCGGTGGTGCCGTAGACCGGCACGACGATGTCGTCGATGCCGTCGCTGAGGCGCTGCGCGATGTGCTCGGCGAGCTCGGGCCGCACGTTGCTGCGGCCGGCGGCGAGCTGGTTGAGCAGCAGGATGGCGGTGGCGCGCACCACATCCGGCGGCAGTGCAGGCCCCTGCCCCGTGGCGTGCTCGCGCAGCAGACGCTGATTGAACGCTCGCAGTTCGTCCGCCGACACGGTCCGGTTCTTGCGGACGCCGACGCCCGTCGTGAGGCCGTACACGTCGTCGCCGCGCGCGGCGATGCGCTCCGCGAACGCCCGGTTCACGCGCATCCGCTCCAGCGCCTCGGTATGCACCCCGATCGGCCCCGGCGCCCGGGCAGCCTCAACGAGGATGGGCAGCGAGAGATCCTGACCGGTCAGCGTGAGCATGTGATGACTGTACGCGACAGGTCGTGTGGGCGGGCGCGACAGGGGAGGACCTGACAACCGCGCGGATGTGGCGTCCTCTCCCGGGGCATGCCACCGGCGCGGATGTGCACGACCGTCAGGAGGACGCCACATCCGCGCGGTTGTCGTGTCCTCCCCTACCCTGCACCCAATGCAGCCGCCCGTGATCACCCTCGCGGAGTGCTCGAAGCGCTTCGGCGAGCGCCTCGCGCTGCGCAAGGCCACGCTGATGGTCGCCGCAGGCGAGACCGTCGTGGTCCTCGGTCCGAACGGCGCCGGCAAGTCCACCCTGCTGCGTCTGGTCGCGGGGCTGCTGCGCCCGACCGCCGGGTCGGCCCGGATCGGCGACGTCGAGGCGATCGCCGCACCGAAGGAGGTACGCGCCGGCCTCGCCTACGCCGGCCACCAGCCGCAGCTGTACCGAGGCCTGACGGCGCGCGAGAATATCGACCTGCACCTGCGCCTCCACCAAGCGACCGCCGACACGGGCGCGCTGCTCGAGCGCGTCGGACTCGCCGACCGCGCAGACGAGCGGATCGATGGCTTCTCCCGCGGCATGCTTCAACGCCTTGCGCTGGCCCGCGCGACCGCGCACGACCCGGTGCTGCTCCTGCTCGACGAGCCAGCCAGTGGGCTCGACGCAGACGGCCGTGCCCTGCTCGATGCGACGCTGCGTGCCGGCATCGGCAGCCGCACCCAGCTCGTCGCCAGCCACGACCACGACCTCGCAGAGCGCCTCGGCGTGCGTGCGATCCAGCTCGCTAACGGCGGCCTCGCATGATCGGCGCGGCACTGACGATCGCGCGCGTCAAGTTCGTGCTCGAGATCCGGCGCCGCGAGGTGATCTTCGCGATGCTCCTGTTCCTCGCCGCCACGATCGTGATCGTCCGCGTCGCCCTGAGCGGCGACACGGGCGCCGGCACGCGCGCCGCGGCCGGCATGCTCTGGGCCGCCGTCGTCTTCACCGCCGTGCTCGGACTGCTGCGGACGTTCGCCGCCGAGCACGAGGGCGGCGTCATCGACGCGCTGCTGCTCGCGCCGATCGACCGCGCGTCGATCTGGCTCGGCACCGCGCTCGCGCAGTTCGGCTTCCTGACCGCGATCGAGCTCGTCGCCGTACCCGTCTGGTGGGCGCTGTTCTTCCAGGGCGGTGGCCCGAGCGTCGGCACCGTCGTCATCGCGCTGCTGCTCGCGAACGTCGGAATCGCGCTCGTCGGCACGCTGTCTGCGGCGCTCGCCCTCGGCGCGCGGACGCGCGATGTGCTCCTGCCCGTGCTCGTGCTGCCACTGCTGCTCCCCGTCGTCCTCGGCGGCGTGACGGCCACGTACGGGGCGTTCGGCGAAGAGGTGGGAGGCCTCCGGCCGCTCGGCTTTCTGGCACTCTACGACTTAGTGTTCCTCGCCCTCGCGTGGGGCACATCGGAGCATCTCCTCGGCGACTGACATGCGCACCAACCGTCACCTCACGACCACCGTCCCCCTCGTCCTCAGCATCGTGCTCGTCCCGCTGACGATCGCGATGGCGTTCTGGTGGACCGGCGAAGACGTCGACCAGGGCCTCAGCCAGAAGATCTTCTACTTCCACGTGCCGATCGCGCTGACGTCGTACATCGCCTTCGCCTTCGGCGCCTTCAGCGCGGCGATGTACCTCTGGAAGCGCACGGAGGCCTGGGATCTGCGGTCCTACGTCGGCGTGCACTCCGGCACCATCTTCGGCACGCTCGTGCTGATCACCGGACCGCTCTGGGCCAAGGCCTCGTGGGGCGTCTGGTGGAACTGGGGCGATCGGCAGCTGAACGTCTTCCTGATCCTCTTTCTCTACTACTGCGCCTACTTCATGCTGCGCTTCTCCCTCGACGAGGGCGAGCGCCGCCGTTCGGCCTCCGCGATCTTCGCCCTGCTCGGCGTCGGCCTGATCCCGATGTCCTTCCTCGCCGTCCGGGTTGCGCAGACGCTGATCCACCCGACCGTCTTCACCTCGAGCGGTGCGGCGATGCCCGGCTCGTTCCTGCTGACGTTCCTCGTCGGGATGGCTGGCATGCTGAGTCTGATGGTTCTGCTGATCTCCGTCGAGTTGCGCGGCAAGCGCACCGCCGCCCGTGTGCTGCAGTTGCAGCGCAGTGCCCGGGGGGAAGACGCATGACACTGCGCGAGGCCGTGCCGTGGGTCGCTGCCGCGTACATTCTGGTCTGGGTGGTGATCCTCGCCTACGTGTGGATCATCGGCCGCAAGCTCAACCGTCTTGAGCGGGCGCTCGACGAGCTCGAGGCGCAGCAGCAGCCGGGCACGCCGGACGCATGAGCATCGTCCGCCTCGGTACCCGAGGCTCGCCACTCGCCCAAGCGCAGGCCACGCTGGCCGCGGCGGCGCTGACCGCCGAGGGCGCGCAGGTCGAGCTGGTGATCGTCGCGACGCACGGCGATGCTGCGCCGACCACCCCGCTCGGTGAGCTCGGACCCGGAGCCTTCGCCTCGGCGCTCGAGTCGGCGCTCCTAGCCGGCGAGATCGACGTCGCTGTGCACTCCTCGAAGGACCTGACGGGCGACCTGCCCGAGGGGCTCGAGCTGGCGGCGTTCCTGCCGCGCGCCGACCCGCGCGATGCGTGGTGCGGCGAGGCACGCTCGTTCGGCGACATCCCGGTCGGCGCCCGCGTGGGCACCTCATCGCTGCGTCGGACCGCGGCGCTGCGCGCAGCACGGCCGGATCTCACGATGGTGCCGATCCGCGGCAACGTGCAGACGCGCCTCGGCCACCGCACGGCCAGCGAACTCGACGGCGTGATCCTCGCGGCCTGTGGCCTCGAGCGCGTCGGACTCGAGCACGAGATCGGGTTCCGCTTTCCCATCGAGACGCTCGTTCCCGAGTCCGGCCAGGGCGCGATCGCGCTGCAGACCCGCATCGGCGACGGCGGTCTGGTCGTCGGCGTCGACCATCTCGACACGCGCCGCGCGGTGATGGCCGAGCGCGGCGTCACGCGCCGGCTTGGCGGCGGCTGCCGCGTGCCCGTCGCAGCGCACGCGCACCGCACGGACTCCGCCTGGCGCCTGATCGGCTGGGTTGGCTCGCCGGACGGCATCCGCACGATCCGTCACGAGGCCGAGGGCGACGAGCCGCACGCGCTCGTCGACACCATCGTCGACCGCCTGCTGCAGGATGGCGGCGCCGAGCTGCTGGCCGAGGGTGGCGCATGACCGTCTATCTCGTCGGCGCCGGTCCCGGTGATCCCGGGCTGATCACCGTCCGCGGCCTCGACCTCGTGCGCCGCGCCGACGTGCTCGTCCTCGACCGCCTGGCCGGCGACCAGCTGCCGCTCGAGGCGCGCCCGGACTGCCTGCTGATCGACGCCGGCAAGGCGCCCGGGAAGGTCGCGATGACCCAGGCGGAGACCAACGCCTGCCTCGTCGAGCATGGCCTCACGGGCAAGCTTGTCGTGCGCCTCAAGGGCGGCGATCCGTTTGTCTTCGGGCGCGGCTCCGAGGAGGCCGAGGCGCTCCACGCCGCCGGCGTCGACTACGAGGTAGTACCGGGCCTCTCGAGCTCGATCGCCGCCCCCGGCGCCGCTGGCATTCCCGTCACGCATCGCGGCATGTCCACGCACCTGACGATCGTCACCGGACACGAGGACCCCACCAAGCCGGAGACGCAGACCGACTGGGCCGCGCTCGCCAAGGCCGGCGGGACGCTCGTGCTCCTGATGGGCGTCGGTCGGCTCGGGCGGATCTGCGATGCGCTCGTCGCCGGTGGGCGCGCGGCCGAGACTCCCGTCGGCATCGTCGAGCGCGGCACCCTGCCCACGCAGCGCGTCACCACCGGCACGCTCGCCACGATCGCCGAGATCGCTACGGCCGCCGGCGTCACCTCCCCCGCCGTCACCGTCGTCGGCGAGGTCGTCTCGGTCCGCGAGCTGATGGGCTGGTCCGAGCGGCTGCCGCTGGCCGGCCGTGTGATCGCCGTGACGCGGGCCCGCGCCCAGGCCGACGGCCTGACCCGTCGTCTGACGGATCTCGGCGCCAAGGTGATCAGCGCCCCGACCATCCGCACCGTCCCGCTCGCAGTCGCGCCGATCGATGCCGCCGCGTTCGACCTCGTGGTCGTGACGAGCCCGAACACGCCCGCACTGCTGCTCGCCGCGATCGGCGGCGATGCGCGCGCGCTGCACGGCGTCGAGGTCGCGGCCATCGGCCCCGGGACCGCCGCCGCACTGCGCGAGATCGGGATCGTCGCCGACGTCGTCTCCGAGCGAGCGGTGGCCGAGGCCCTCCTCGACACGCTCCGGGAACGGGTGGCGGGCAAGCGCGTGCTGATCGCGCGTGCCGAGGAGGCCCGCGATCTCCTGCCCGACGGACTGGCCGACGCCGGCGCGACCGTCGAGGTCAGCGCGCTCTACCGCACCGAGTACGCCGTGCCCGACGGTGACGCCGCGCTGCGTGCCGACTGCATCACCTTCACCTCCGCCTCGACGGTGCGCGCCTTCGCGGCG
>JBIIFR010000075.1:0-6546 GCA_044237215.1 Gaiellales bacterium | reverse complement strand
GCTACCCGGACGCGTCGACTCGCCACCGACGTCAACGATCGCCGCGCCCTGCGCAACCAGCGTGAGGCCATGGGTGATCGCGGTCTCCCGCTCGACAAAGCGGCCGCCGTCCGAGAACGAGTCGGGCGTGACATTGACGATGCCCATCAGCGCCGGGCCGGGAATGCGGGTGACGAGCGCCTCCATAACGCAAAGCGTACGCCGCCAAGGTCAGCGGCGCGGGACGAGCACCGCGGCAAGTGCCAGCAGCGCCGCCTCGAGCAGCATCGGCACCGCGACGGCGGCCGAGGAGCCGAGATGGAAGCCGCTGCGCAGCTCGGGCAGCAGCCCGGCGATGGCAATGGTGAGCATCAGCAGGGCGGCGGGCCAGCGCTGCACCCGCCAGAGCAGGGCAATCGGCACCATCGTGATGAACGAGCCGATCGCGGTGACCGGGCCGTTCGCGTCCTCGAAGTCGCGCAACGAGATCGGGTCGAGGAGCTGCCACAGGCCCAGCCCGACGGCGAGGACCGCGACCACCAGCAGGAGCCGATAGGCAATCGATGGCCAGCGCCAGGCGAGCAGCGACCCACCGAGCAGCGGCACGAGCCAGAGCAGGACCAGTCCGATTCCCGCGAGGCCGCCGGGATCGTCCAGCGCGTACCCGGCCGTGAAGAGGCCCGCCGCCACCGTGAACAGGATCGCCCACCCGAGCGCGCCGAACCAGACGATACGTCCCCACCCGCCGGGGACGGCACCCGTCTCCGCGGTCTGCGCGCCCATGCGTCAAGCGTAGGGCGCTGACGGTCACCCACGGTGCCGGAAAGCCCGCAGTCGCGGACGGGTTCGCCGCTCAGCTGGCGGCGTCCGCCAGCTCCGCGAGCAGCGCGGCTAGCTCGCGCGGCTTCGACCACATCGGCCAGTGGCTCGTGGGCAGGTCGACGTACGTCACGTCGTGCAGCTCGGCGAGTCCACCCAGCCACGGGTAGCCCTCCGTGACCGCGGCGCGCACCTGCTCCGCTCGGAAGCCGGTGCAGACGACCGTCGTGGGTACGTCGAGCCGGGCCGGATCCACGAGCACGGGTGCATCACGCAGCGTCGCTCCGGGCTGCGGCACCGCGAGGTGACGGAAGCGCTGCAGGTGCTGCCGACTGAGCCCCTCGAGGTTCTCCTGCCGAAGCTCCGCATGCGTGCGGAACGGCAGCTCCACGTCGGCGAAGTCGGCGTTGAGTGCGCCGGTGGCCGGCGCCGAGTCGACGTAGACCAGCCGTGCAATCCGCGCGGGCAGACAATCGCTCGCCGCGTAGCCGACCACACCCGCGCCGCTGTGGACGACCAGCACGACCGGTGCATCCGCCGCCTCGATCGCGGTGCAGACTGCGGCGACATGGTCCTCGAGCGAGATGCCACTGCGATCGCTCTCGACCGACTCCAGTCCCGGCAGGGTCAGCGCTGTGACCTCGTGGCCGTCAGCCCTCACCAGCTCCGCGACCTCGTCCCACGCCCACGCGCCGAGCCAAAAGCCGGGAACGAGGATGAGCGGAGCGGCGGGCATGGCGGTGCGGAGCGCCGCGGACAGCGACGGTGCGGAGTAGCGGCGGTAGGACTCGAACCTACGACACGCGGATTATGATTCCGCTGCTCTAACCAACTGAGCTACGCCGCCGAACGCCGGGATGCTACCCGAAGTCGGCGGCGCGGCGTTGCGGGTTCGCGCGGGCCAAGGCGAGAGCATCCCTGAGCCAGAGCCGGTCATGACGCCACCAGGCACGCCCGTGCTGCCAGTGCCCAACGCGCGCGTACAGCGGGTGCCAGGGGTAGTCCGCCTGCAACGCCGCGACGTACGCCGGCGCTGCGTCGGGAGCTCCCGCAACCGCATCACGCGCGCTCCACCACATCATCAGCGGCACACCCGAGTGCCCGAATTGCGCCATGTTGTGCAGCGGGCTGCGCTCGAGATAGCAGTCGGTGGCCTCCTCCGGCGGACCGCCGCATTCCGCGACCATCGCCTTGGTCTTGAGGTTCGGCACTCCAGTGGGCGCCACGTTGCGAAAGTGCGCCGCAAGGTCGACCGGCGCGTCGAGCGCGACGACGACGGCGAAGGTATCCGGCGCTCGGTCCGCCGCCAGTAGCGCCTCGAGGCCACCCATGCTGGCCCCGACGATGATCACGCGCTGATGATCGATCGGCAGCTGCGGCAGCCGCGCGCGCACGAGGCTCGGAACGCGCAGCTGGTCGCTGATCTGCCCCGGCGCACCGTACGAGAAGGCTCGCGTCGCCACGCCTTGGCCGGCCAGACAGGCGACGACGAAGCCGTGGCGTACAGGCGCTTGTCCGAACGCCCGGTCGCACTGCGCACCGCCATCAGCCCCGTGCAGGGCGATCACCAACGGGAGGGGGCCGCGGCGCGCACGCTGGGTGAAGTTGGCGGGGAACGCGATGCGCATCGCGCGCACATCGCCATTCCACGCGCGATAGCTCGTCTGGACCACGACCACGCGCTCCGGCCTCGGAGCCTGCGCCTCAGCGCGTGCGGCGACGGGAGCCAGCAGCACCGCGGCGAGCACGCTGACACCCAGCAGGCGTCGTGCGTGGACTCTCAGAGGCAGCAGCGGCATGGGAACAACGCCGCGGTGGCGGCTTCCGGCCAGTATCGGCAGGATCAGGCCCGCCGTGGGTTCCGATCCGGTTTACGGCGTGCGGCACTGGGCGGCGAAGACCGACCGCGAGGCGGCCGGCTGGACCGCTGCGTTGCCGAGGAACTCCCCGAGCACACGGCGATTGCCGGCCCCGTCCGGGATCAGCACATCCTGCCCGTCGAGCGGCGCCGGCGTGCCGCCGAGGTTGCAGCGAAGCTTCGTCGAGGCGCGGGCATCGAGGTAGCCGAGCTGCAGGAACTGCCAGAGCGTGAGGTCCGTCGCGAAGGCGCCGCCGAGCGATGTCGCGACATTACGGAGCCGCAGGAGACCGCTCGGGCTGGCCGCCTTGGCGCGCAGAGCCGAGATGACGGCCTGCTGGCGCTGGCCCCGGCTGACGTCCGAGTCGGAGGGGTTGAGGATGTTCTTGCGCACCCGCGCATAGGCCAGTGCCTCCTCGCCGTTCAGCTTCAGCGGCCCCTTCGGGAAGGTGTAGAGCTCGGCACCGAAGACCGAGCGGATGTTGCCGGGGTTGTCGACCTCGATGCCGCCGACCGCATCCACCACCTGCTCGAGTCCGTCGAAGTCGATCACCATCACGTGCTCGACCGGCAGGCCCGTGTACTCAGCGACGGTACGGATCGCGAGCGCCGAGCCACCGGCCGCGTAGGCCGCGTTGATCTTCTCGTCCCCGTAGCCCGGGACGTTGACGCGCAGGTCGCGGGGGATCGCCAGCGTCGCCTGCAGCTGACGGTTCGGATCGAAGCGGAGCAGCTGCAACGTGTCGGAGTTGGCCTGATCGTCAACGCCGATCAGCAGGAGCGTCGTCGGATCGGTCAGCAGCGCACCCGAGGGTGCCAGCACTGCGCGGGCGCGCGGGTCAAGGCGCTCATTGGCCTGGGACACCGAGGAGCGGACGGCCAGCAGGCCCAGCGTCAGCCACCCGAGCACAAGCACGAGGACGATCACGAGAATCGTGGTGATCCAAAAGCGCAGTGGCCGCGGCTCGCGGCGCGTGGGCCGCCAGCCCGCGTCGTCGTCACGCCGCCACCAGCGGAGGCGCGGCGGCTCGATCGGCGGTGGCGCCCCGGGCGGCGGCAGCTCGATCGCGCCGCGTCGCTCGGGCGGCGCGGCGGGCACGGCCGCGTTGGCACCGGCCTTCCCGTCGGGTCGGACCTTGCCCCCCTTGTAGGTGGTGTACGGACGATCGCTCACGACCACAGGGTATTCCCTCACTCGACCGCGTACCCTGCTCCTATGGCAGGACGGCTCACCATCTGCGCAACCCCGATCGGCAACCTCGACGATCTCACGCCGCGCGTGCGGGCTGCACTCGGTGCCTGCGACGTCGTCGCCTGCGAGGACACGAGACGCACGGGCCAGCTCCTACACCTGCTCGGCATCGACGTGCGCATGCTGTCGATCGAGGCGCACCGCGAGGAGTCGGCGATACCCGACCTGCTGCGCCGACTCGCCGCCGGCGAGCACGTCTGCCTGGCCACCGATGCCGGCATGCCACTGGTCTCAGACCCGGGCGGCGCGACCGTGCGCGCGGCGATTGCGGCCGGCGTCGCGGTCGAGGTGCTGCCCGGTGCCGATGCCGTCACCACGGCGCTCGTCGCGTCGGGCCTTCCGTCAGATCGCTTCGCCTTCATCGGCTTCCTCCCCCGCGCCGCCGGTGCGATCGGCCGGACGCTCGATGAGGCCGATGCGTGGGGTATCACGCTGATCGCCTTCGAGTCGCCGCAGCGCCTGCCCTCCACGCTCGCCCTGCTCGCGGAGCGGGCCCCCGAGCGCCAGCTCGCCGTCTGCCGGGAGCTGACGAAGCTGCATGAGGAGGTCGCGCGCGGCACCGCGGCCGAGCTGGCCGCACGCTATGCGACGCCGCCGAAGGGCGAGATCGCGCTGGTGCTCGCACCACTGCCCGCGACCGGTGCCGCACCCGCCGTCGTCGAGGCAGCCATCGCCGAGCTGCGGGCCCACGGCTTCGGCGCAAAGGACGCGGCACGCCTCGTTGCCGGCCTCACCGGCCACTCGGTACGCGACCTCTACCGACCCTGAATTCGGCAGCCAGTCGCACGTCCGTCCCACGCGCGTGACGCATACGTATTCGTCACGCTGAGACGGACAGTGGCCTCGCGAGGCGTCGTCTTATCAGGCGGCACGGTTTATGACATGGTGGGCCCGGGCCCAGTTTGTCCCGTGACGCGAATCGAGCAGCGCGCGTAGCGTCGCCGCCCGCCGCCCGGCAACACGCGCGCGGATACCCTGTGGCCGTGCAGCCGACCTACCTCACGACGCCGATCTACTACGTCAACGCGCAGCCGCACCTCGGCCACGCCTATACGACGATCGCGGCCGACGTCTATGCGCGCCACATGCGCCAACGCGGCGAGGACGTCTTCTTCCTGACCGGGACCGATGAGCACGGCGATAAGAACGCGCGCGTCGCCGCCGAGCTCGGCCTCACCCCGCAGGCCTTCGTCGACGGCAACAGCGCCAACTTCCTGCGCATGACCGAGGACGTCCGCGCCACGCAGGACTTCTTCATCCGCACGACGGACGCGGGTCACATGCAGTTCGTGCAGGACTTCCTGCAGACCCTGAAGGACAACGGCCACGTCTACGAGGGCACGTATGAGGGGCTCTACTGCACCGGCTGCGAGGCGTTCTACAAGGAGGAGGAGCTCGTCGACGGGCTCTGCCCCGACCACGGCACCAAGCCCGAGTGGCTGCAGGAGTCGAACTGGTTCTTCCGCCTCAGCGCCTTCCAGCAGCCGCTGCTCGACCACTACGACGCGCACCCCGACTTCGTCAGCCCGCCGTCGCGCTTCAACGAGGCGCGCTCGTTCATCAGCGGCGGACTCGACGACGTCTCGCTGTCGCGAGCCTCGATCGAGTGGGGCGTGCCGCTCCCGTGGGCACCCGATCAGACCTGCTACGTCTGGTTCGACGCGCTGCTCAACTACGCCTCCGCGCTGACCTACGCGCGCCCCGGCGAAGACCTGACCGCGCGCTACTGGCCGCCCCGCTGGCAGCTGCTCGCCAAGGACATCCTCAAGTTCCACGCGGTCATCTGGCCCGCGATGCTGATGGGCGCCGGCTACGCGCTACCGCAGCGGCTGATGATCCACGGCTACCTGACGGTCCGCGATACGAAGATGTCGAAGTCGATCGGCAACGTGCTCGACCCGTTCGCGGTGATCGAGGCCTACGGCGTCGACGCGCTCCGCTTCTACCTCCTGCGCGACGTGCGCTTCGGCGGCGACGGCGGCATCTCCTACGAGGCCGTCCACGAGCGCTACCACTCGGAGCTCGCCAACGACCTCGGCAACCTCGTCAACCGCGTGATCGCGATGATCGGCAAGTACCGCGACGGCGTCATCCCCGACGCGCGCTGCGAGACCGGGATCGCCAACGCCGTCGAGTTGGCCCGTGAGGCCGTCGGCCGCCACGTCGCCGACATGGAGCTGACCGAGGCGCTCGAGGCCGCGTGGAGCGTCGTGCGCGACCTCAACCGCTTCGTCGACGCGCGCGCACCGTGGGTCCTGGCCAAGGATCCCGCGCAGGCCGCCGAGCTCGACGAGGTCCTCTACACCCTCGCTGATGGCACGCGCGCCTGCGCGATCCTGCTCGCCGCCGTCCTGCCCGACAGCGCACCGCGCATCCTCGCCGCGCTCGGCGCCGACGACGCCGTCGCCTGGGAGCAGGCCGCGCCCAACCTGCTCGCCGCCGGCGCACAGACCGCCGCGACCGGTCCGCTGTTCCCCCGGGTGGAGGAGCCGCTCGGGAGCGACGCGCCCTGATCGACACCCACACCCACCTCACAAGCTGCGCTGACCCGCCGCTGCAGGTGATCGCCCGGGCGCGCGAGGTCGGCGTCCAGCGCATGGTCACGATCGGCTCCAGCGCGGCCGAGCTGACAGCCGTG
>JBIIFR010000074.1:0-6549 GCA_044237215.1 Gaiellales bacterium | reverse complement strand
CGCGTGGCGAGACGTCGCCGAGCGGCTTCACCTCGACCTTGTCGATGACGGCATCGAAGACGCGCTCGCGCGGGCCGAAGCGCTGGCCGACGAGCACGGCGACGATCATGCCCTTCTCGTACTTGCTGCTCTTGTCGCCGAGTCGGATCGTGACCGTCTTGCGGCGGCTCTTGATCTGGTCGGCGACCAGCGGGGAGTAGAACATCAGCGCGATCATCGGACCTCCGGCCTTCCTGTCCCGTCATCCTATCGGGCGGGCGGCACCGTCGCATTCCTGACCATGTGGTCAAGTGGTCCCTAGACTGTCGCGGTGCGCCGTCTCTTCTTTGCCGTCTCGACGACGATGTTCGTCGATTCGCTGCTCTACCTCGCAATCGTGCCGCTGCTGCCGTGGTACGCCGACGAGTTCGGCCTCTCGAAGGTCGGTGCGGGCGTGCTGCTGGCGAGCTACCCCGTCGCCTTCCTACTGACCACGACCCCGGCCGGCTGGCTGGCCGGGCGCTTCGGCCCCCGCCGCGTCGTGATGGTCGGCACCACGTTCTTCCTCGCCGCGACCGCGCTGTTCGCGCTTGCGCAGACCGGCGATCTGCTCATCGTCGCGCGCCTCCTGCAGGGCATCGGCGGTGGTATCGGCTGGGCCGCGGCGATGGCCTGGCTGACCGGGAACACCGCTCCTGAGCGCCGCTCTCGCTCGATCGGCGCGATCTCCGGCGTCCTGTCCGCGGGCGCCGTCGCCGGACCCGTGCTGGGCGCCGTCGCCGGCGCGACGTCACCCGAGCTGGCGTTCGGCATCGCGGGTGCGATCGCCCTCGTCGCGCTCGGCGCGACCATCCTCACCCCCGCCGGCGCGACGCTGCCGCGCGACCCGGCACTCCACCGCACGCTCGGGCAGCTGCTCCGCCACCCGTTGGTCATCTGCGCGCTCGCCTTGGCGCTCGCCGACGCGGCGGGCGTGGCCGCCGTCGACCTGCTTGGCACCCTCGCCCTCGGCGCCGCGGGCGTCGGCACGACCACCATCGGCATCGCCATCGCAGCCGGCGCGGTCCTGGGGATCGCTGCGGGCATCGTGGCGGGGCGCATCGGCGAACGGATCGGCTCGTTCCGCATTGCACTGATCGGCGGCATCGGGCTCGGGGTGATGCCGTGGATCCTCGCTCTGCCGCTGCCCACGTGGATGATTCTCGCGGTGCTCGTGGCGATCGGCCCGTTCTTCCCGATCCTGATGACGGGGATCTTCCCGCTGATGACGAGCGCCGCCGACGATCTCGGACTCTCGCACGGCACGGCCAATGCGCTCGTCAACATGGTTTGGTCGGCGGGGTTCGCGGTCGTGCCGCTCGTGATCGCGCCGATCGCCGAGGCACTTGGCGACCCGGTCGCCTACGTCATGTCGGGCACGCTCGTCGTCGGCCTGCTCGTGCTCGCCACGGTCATGCGCTCACGCTCGCGGGCGCTCTCGCTCTCGCACTGAGCCGCCGACCGGCCATAGACTGGCCCGATGCAGCGGATCCGCATCGCCGTGGGCACGACGATGTTCGTCGACGGCCTGCTGTACCTCGCGCTGTTCCCGCTGCTGCCGATCTTCTCCGAGCAGTACGACCTCTCCAAGTTGGATGTCGCGCTGCTTCTGTCCGGCTATCAGGTCGCGTTCGTCGCCACTGCGATCCCCGCCGGTTGGCTGGCGGGCCGCGTCGGTCCGCGCTCTGTGGTGATCGGCGGTCTCGTCTGCTTCGTACTCGCCTCGGCCCTCTTCGCGGTCGCACCGACCTTCGCGCTGCTCGTCATCGCCCGCGCGCTGCAGGGTGTCGCCGGCGGCTGCGGCTGGTCTGCGGCGATGTCGTGGCTCACGGAGAACACGCAGCGCGAGCAGCGCTCGCGCGCAGTCGGGCTGATCTCCGGCATCTCCGCGGCGGGGGCCGTCGCTGGCCCGGTCGTCGGCGCGCTCGCCGCTGCCACCAGCGTCATGCTCGCCTTCTCGCTGGTGGCGCTGATCGGCCTCGGGGCACTCGCGCTCGCGCTGCTGGCGCCCGCCGGCCGCGCGCCCGTGGGGAGCCCGCCGCTCCTCGCGACCATGCGGCATCTGCTCGCCCACCCCACGATCATCACCGCCCTCTGCTTCGCCTTCACCGTCTCGATCTGCCTGTCGACCGTCGATCTCCTGGCCATCCTGGAGCTGGGCGACCGTGGCATCGGGGCAACCACGATCGGCATCGTCCTCTCGGTGGGGGCCCTGCTCGGCGTCGGCGTGGGCACGGTCGCTGGCCGAATCGCCGAGCGGATCGGGAGCTTCGCACTCTGCCTGATCGGCGCCGCCGGCCTCGTCGCCCTGACCACGGTGCTCGCCCTGCCGCTGCCAACCTGGGCCATCGCCGGCGGGATCATGGTGATCGGTCCGATCTTTCCACTCCTGATGACCGGCATCTACCCCCTGATCGCGGCCGCCTCGGACGACCTCGGGCTGGCGCACGGAAGTGCCAACGGCTTCATCAACATCTGCTGGTCGGGCGCGACGGCGGTGGTGCCGCTGGCCGCCGCGCAGATTGCGAGCGCACGCGGCGATGCCGCCGCCTACGGAACGGCCGCGTTGATCACCGTCGCACTCGTCGCAATCGCAGCACTGATGCGGTCTCGCGCACGAAATCTGTCACTCTCGTACTGAGAGTGCCGGTTGTCGTTTGCGAACCAGCAGTAGGGTTCGTATAGTCCGGTCTGGCACTCGAGGAGTGAGAGTGCCAACGATTTCTTCCATTCAACCCTTGACCTTGGAGGTCAGCATGAACCTCAAGCCGCTTGGCGATCGCGTGATCGCCGAAGTTCAGGCAGAGGAGTCGACGACGGCCAGTGGCATCGTCCTCCCCGAAACCGCACAGGAGAAGCCCCAGCGCGCGAAGATCCTCGCCGTGGGCTCCGGCCACTACGAGTTCGGCCATCACGTGCCGCTCGAGATCGCGGTCGGCGACGAGATCCTCTTCTCGAAGTACGGCGGCACCGAGGTGAAGGACGGCGGCAAGGATTATCTGATCCTCCGCGAGTCCGACATCCTCGCCGTGATCTCCGCTCCCGCGAGCAAGCCCGCCAAGGGCAAGAAGTAACCTACCCCCCTTTTCGACGGAGGAATTCTCATGGCACATAAGGAAATCAAGTTCAACGAGGATGCCCGGCGCGCGCTTCAGCGCGGCGTCGACACCCTCGCCGACGCTGTCAAGGTGACGCTCGGCCCCAAGGGCCGCTACGTCGTCATCGACAAGAAGTTCGGCGCCCCGACGATCACCAACGACGGCGTCTCGATCGCTCGTGAGATCGAGCTCGAGGATCCGTTCGAGAACCAGGGCGCACAGCTCGTCCGCGAGGTCGCCACGGCGACCAACGACGTTGCCGGTGACGGCACGACGACCGCGACCGTGCTGGCCCAGGCCATCGTCCGCGAGGGTCTGCGCAACGTGACCGCGGGTGCCAACCCGATGGGTCTCAAGCGCGGCATCGAGCAGGCCGTCGAGCAGGCTGTCGCCAGCATCAAGGCGCAGTCGAAGGCCGTGTCGGGCAAGGAAGACATCGCTCGCGTCGCGACGATCTCCGCTCGCGATCGCGAGATCGGCGACGTCATCGCCGACGCCATCGAGAAGGTCGGCAAGGACGGCGTCGTCAACGTCGAGGACGGCCAGACCTTCGGACTCGACCTCGAGTTCACCGAGGGCATGCAGTTCGACAAGGGCTACGTCTCCCCGTACATGATCACCGACGGTGATCGCATGGAGGCCGTGCTCGAGGATCCGTACATCCTCATCGCGAACCAGAAGATCGGTGCGGTCAAGGACATCCTCCCCGTGCTCGAGCAGGTCATTCAGAGCGGTCGCGCCCTGATGATCATCGCCGAGGACCTCGAGGGCGAGGCTCTGGCCACGATCGTCGTCAACAAGCTCCGCGGCACCTTCACGGTCGTCGCGGTCAAGGCCCCGGGCTTCGGCGATCGCCGCAAGCGCATGCTCGAGGACATCGCCATCCTGACGGGCGGCGAGGTCATCACCGAGGAGATGGGCCTCAAGCTTGAGAACACGGCCATCGCGCAGCTCGGTCGCGCCCGCCGCGTCGTCGTGACGAAGGACAACACGACGATCATCGACGGTGCCGGCAAGGGCGACGACATCAAGGCCCGCATCAAGCAGATCAAGCAGGAGATCGAGAATTCCGATTCCGATTTCGATCGCGAGAAGCTCCAGGAGCGTCTCGCCAAGCTGAGCGGCGGCGTCGCCGTGGTCAAGGTTGGCGCTGCCACCGAGACCGAGATGAAGGAGAAGAAGCATCGCGTCGAAGACGCGCTGCAGGCCACCCGTGCCGCTCTCGAAGAGGGCATCGTGCCGGGCGGCGGTGTCGCCCTGCTGAACGCGGCGGCGAAGCTCAAGATCGACGAGTCGCACCACGACGAGGCGACGGGTGCCAAGATCATCCGCCGCGCGCTCGAGGAGCCGCTGCGTCAGCTGGCGTACAACGCCGGCCTCGAGGGCTCGGTTGTCGTCAACGAGGTCCGCGCCGCCAAGGCCGGCTTCGGTCTCGACATGGACAGCGGCCAGATGGTCGACCTGGTCAAGGCCGGCATCATCGATCCGGCCATGGTCACCCGCTCGGCGCTGCAGAATGCCGCGTCGATCGCCAAGAACATCCTCACCACCGAGGCCATCGTCGTCGAGGCGCCCGAGAAGTCGGGCCCGACCGTCGGCGACATGGGCGGCATGGGCGGTATGGGCGGGATGATGTAAGAAGTTGGTTCGGGCTTTGCCCGAACCACTGCTCGACCCTGAAGGGCCTCGGCTTCGGCCGGGGCCCTTCGCATTTCCCTCCGCCCGACGTGCCAGGCTCCCGCCGCGTCCACCACCGATGCTCGCCTACGGTTTTCGAATGAAATCAGGCGATTACCTGTCCTGTGTGCGATCGCGCCTCCTGCCCGCCTTGGCGGTGGTCGCTCTGGCGGCGATCCTCGCCGGCTGCAAAACGACCGCACTGATTGCCCCCGCCGGGGACTACATCTACTGGGGAAATGGTGCCTCTCCGAGCGTCGTGCACAAGCTGCGGACGTCTGATCTCGTCGAGGTCGGGAGCTTGACGCTGCCGTCGCCGCCAGCCGCGTCGACTGGCGCGCTCTCCCCGGATGGGAGCATCGGATACGTCGTCAACAGCTACGGCGGAAACGGCACAATCACGAAGTTTCGCCTGTCCGATATGACGACCCTCGCTCAGGTGCCGTTTGGTGTCACCGATGGTAATGCCATGGTGATCGCACCCGACGGCTCGTACCTCTACATTGCCGCTGCCGATGGCACCATCAGCGAGGTCCGCTCCTCCGATCTGGTTGTCACCCGGACGCTCACGGTAGGCGGGAACCAGTTCGCACTCCACACCGCCACGATCGCACCCGACGGGAGCTACGCATATTTCGGGAACACCACTGGTGTCCGCAGCGTGGTCAAGGTGCGCCTCGCCGACCTGGTGGTCGTGGGGACCGCCCCCATGCCCGCGCCCGCCACCGACATCTGGACGGCGGTGATTTCACCCGACGGGCAGTACGGGTACTACACCATCAGTCCCAGCCCCACCAGCATCGTCAAGGTGCGCCTCGCGGACATGACCGTCGTTAGCACCGCACCGCTCTCGATCGATATCCCGAGCTCGACGGTGATCTCCCCCGACGGGCAGTACGCCTACGTCTTGAATAACGACAACCCCGCGGTGCTGCTGACAATTCGTCTCGCCGACCTCGTGGAGACGCGTTCGGAGACGACCACTCTCGACGGCAGCTCGGGATGGTCCACGATCTCGCCCGATGGCCAACTCGCGTATCTCGGCAACGAGACCGGCGCCGCCGTGCAGGTGCGCCTGGCCGCTGCGACCGCCCTTGTCGTCGCGCGGGCCGGTACCGGAGCGGGCACCGTCTCGAGCACGACGCCGGGCATCGACTGCGGCAGCGTCTGCACGCGTAGCTATCTCGACTACCAGTCCGTCACGTTGACAGCGACTGCAGCGAAGGGCTCGACGTTTGCCGGCTGGACGGGTTCCTGTACCGGTGCCGCCCCGACCTGCACGCTTGCCATGTCGGAGGCGCGCTCCGTAACGGCGACGTTCTCGCGTCCTGCGAACGCCTTTACCGCCAAGACGCCGACGATCTCGACGACGAACTCCACGATCGCGATTACGACGGTGCTCCAGTTGCCCACGCAAGCGCACGACGCTGTGCTCGACGAAAAAGACCGCAACGCGTGCGGGCACGTACACCCTCACCTGCCTGATCGGCAAGCGTGCTCGTCTCGCCCTGTCGCGCGGAGCACTGCGACTCACGGTCGCCACCACGTTCGCACCGACAGGCGGTAGTCCCAAGACCACGACGCGATCACTCGTCCTGCCACGAACACCGCTCACCGCAAGCAAGCCTGTTACCCCCGTCACCGGGTAGCGGTCGCCGCCCTGCACGGTGCGCGCACCGGCTACGGTGCCTCGCATGACAACGCGAAAAAGGGCCTGCCCTTTTTCCCCGACACGAGGAGGCCCCCATGGCCGATT
>JBIIFR010000073.1:0-6617 GCA_044237215.1 Gaiellales bacterium | reverse complement strand
ATGTCGCCAATGGTACCCTGCGGTCAATGCCCGGACTGCTCTCGCCCATGCGCGCGCTCGTGCTCGGCGGCATCGGCCTGCTCTGCCAGGTGGTGGCGCTGCTCCCCCCGATCGACAACGCCGTCGACACGAATGCGGCCATCCACTATCTGCAGCACGGCATTATCTTCGCCGGCGGCCTCTGCATGGGTATCGCGCTGCGCGATCTCCTCGTCATGAGTCGCCGAGCGGGCGGCTGATCGTCGACTCAGGTTCCTCGGATACGATGCCTGCGTGACCGCGCCCCCACCGGAAGCAGTGTGTGATGGCCGCTGAGCCCGTCGCCCTGCGCACGCCATCGCCGTTCGTTGATTATTTCGAGCTGACCAAGCCGCGAGTGATGGTCCTGCTCCTGATCACGATGGTCGGAGCCATGGTGTGGGCGGAGCAGGGGCTGCCGCCGCTGTGGCTGCTCGGTTCCGCCTTGCTCGGGATGGGGCTCACCTCTGGCGGTGCCAGTGCCATCAACCACGCGCTCGAGCCCGACTTGGACATCCGTATGGAGCGAACGCGTCAGCGGCCGGTCGCCGCCGGCCGGATCGAACCGCGGCCGGCGATCATCTTCGGCATCGTGCTGACGATTCTTGGCGTGCTCGTGCTCGCCTTCCTGACCCAGCACCCGCTGGCGGCGGCGCTGGCCCTCGCCGGAAACCTCTTCTACGTCGGCGTCTACACGATGTGGCTCAAGCGGCGGACGCCGCAGAACATCGTGATCGGCGGCGCGGCCGGGGCGATGCCGCCCCTCGTCGGCTGGGCCGCAGTGACGGGCGAGATCGGCTGGCCCGCGTTGATCATGTTCGGCGTCATCTTCCTGTGGACTCCGCCCCACTTCTGGGCGCTCGCGATCGTCAAGTTCGACGACTACGGCGACGCCGGAGTTCCGATGCTGCCGAACGTCGCCGGCATCCGGGCGACCACCCTGCAGAGCATCGTCTACGCGGTCTTGTTGCTCGTCTTCTCGCTGGTGCCGCTGCCGCTCTGGTGGCTCGGGGTGACCGGTGAGGTGCTGGGACCGCTCTACGGTGTGATCGCCCTGCTGCTCGGGCTCCGCTTCCTCCAGTTCACCGTCCGGCTGCACCGTGCCGACGGGGATCTGGTGATCGCCCGTGAGACGTTCCGCTTCTCGCTGCTCTACCTCGCGGGTATCTTCTTCGCCATGGCCCTCGATCGCGTTCTGCTCGGATAGCGCCCGTCCGTGCGCAGCATCCGTCCGGTGTCGCCGCGTCGGCTGACGGCGCTGATCTCCACGCTGATCTTCCTCGACATGATCACGTGGCTGGCCGCGGTCCCGCTCGTGCCGGTCTGGCAGAAGCAGTACGACCTCTCCGACGAGCAGTCCGGTGTGGTGCTCGGGGTCTACAGCTTTGCGGTCCTGCTCTGCGCGATTCCCGCCGGCTTCCTCGCCGATCGGCTCGGTGCCCGGCGTCTGACGCTGATCGGCGCCACGCTGTTCATCTTCGCGGCGCCGGCGATCGCCCTCGCCGACTCGTTCTGGCTGATCGTCGCCGTGCGCGTCGTCCAGGGCGCCTGCTCGGCGATCACGTGGTCGGCCGGTCTCGCCTGGCTGGCCGGTGCCGTCGGTGACGACTACCGCCCCCGGGGGCTCTCGATCGCCAACGCAACCGCGACGGTGGGCACGATTGCCGGTCCCTTGCTCGGTGGTCCGATCGTCTCGCTGGTGGGCATCGGCACGGCCTTCTCGGTGCTCGGTGCGCTCGTGGCCGTGGTGGTGATCTGGGCACTGTTCGAGCCCGGCGGCGCGACGCACGCCGGGCGCCTGGAGGAGCGCCAGAGCCCGTTCATCTCCCTGCAGCGCGCCGCTCGTCCGGGCCTGATCCAGCTCGGGTTCGTCGCGATCGCCTTCGTCTCGCTGATGATGGCGGCCCTGCAACTCCTGGCCCCGCTGCACCTCGACGCTGCGGGCCTCTCCTCGTCCACGATCGGCTGGATCTTCACGGTCGGCAGCATCCTGTCGGTGCTCGCCATTTTGACCGTGGCCCGGCTCGGCCGACGGCTCAATCAGACCCGGGCGCTGGTGCTGCTGCCGCCCCTCTGCGGGAGCCTCGTCGTGCTGATGCTGGTACCGCTTGGGGTCCCCTGGTACGTGCTTCTGCTCGTCGCCGCCATGTGCCTCTCCGCGCCGATCTTTACGATCGCCTACGCGTCGTGCGCGGATGGGGCGCGGCTGGAGAAGATCGGTGAGGGTGGCGTCTTCGGCATGCTCAACGCGGTCTGGGGCGTCGGTTCACTGCTCGCGCCCATCATCGCCGGGTTCGTCTCCGAACAGGGCCCGACCTGGGTGACGTACGCGCTCGTCGGTGTGCTGAGCGTCGTCGCGATGGTCATCCTGCGCCGCTCCGCAGCCACGGTGGCACGCGCCGGGAGCCCGGCTCCGTGAGCGCCCGACGGCGAGCGGCAGCGGACTTGGCGCGCCTGGCGGGCTCGCTCTCGCGGGCCGCCGGTCGCGGCGGTGGTACCACGCTGCCCGGCAGCATCTACCTGCGTCTCGCCCCGGCCGAGTTGGCCGGGCTCGCAGACGGGCTGCCCGAGGGCATCGTGGCGATCAGCGCGACCAACGGCAAGACTACGACGGCGGCGATGGTCTCGCACATCCTCGAGCCCGAGCGGAGCGTCTGCCGCAACCGCGCCGGCGCCAACCTCATGAGCGGCATCGTGACCACGCTGCTCACGCAGCCGCCGGCGGCGCGGGTTGGTGTGCTCGAGGTCGACGAGGCGGCGCTGCCGAGCGTGGTCGAGGCGTTCGCTCCCCGCGTACTGGCCCTCGGCAACCTGTTTCGCGACCAACTCGACCGCCACGGCGAACTCGAACTGATCGCGGATCGCTGGCGCGCGCTGACCGCCGGACTGGACGCCGGGACGACTCTGGTTCTCGGGGCGGACGATCCCGTGATCGATGCCCTCGGCGCCGAGCAGCTCAACGTCCTGCGCTACGGCATCGACGATCCCGCGGTCGCCCTCGCCGAGCGCGATGAGGCGGCCGACTCAACCTTCTGCGTTCGCTGCGGTGCGGCCTACGTCTACGACGCGGTCTACCTCGGCCAGCTCGGCGCGTACCGCTGCCCCAACGGGGATCACGCGCGCGGCGAGCTGCAGTTCGCGGCCCGTGCGATCCGACCCGAGGGCGTACAAGGCACGCGCTTCCGTGTCGATGCACCGGACGGTACCTACGAGCTGATGCTTCCGCTGCCGGGGCTCTACAACGTGGAGAATGCCCTGGCTGCCATCGCGACGGCATCCGCGCTCGGCGTCCCCACCGCTCGCTCGGTGGAGTGCCTGGCCGACTTCCGGGCCGCGTTCGGCCGCTTCGAGCGCATTCCGATTGACGGTCGCGAGGCCGTCCTGATCCTGTTCAAGAACCCCACGGGCGCCAATGAGGCCCTGCGCGCGATCCAGCCGGATCTGGCGGGCGCCCACGTGGTGCTGGCCCTGAACGACGACATCGCAGACGGGCGCGACGTCAGCTGGATCTGGGACATCGACTTCGAGGGGCGACTCGACGGGGTACAGCGCATCGTCTGCACCGGTACGCGCGCGGCCGATCTGGCCGTCCGTCTGCGCTATGCGGATGTTCCCCTTGAGGACATCGATCGCATCCGGGTGATCGAGGCGGCGCTCGACGGAACCGTCGGCCGGGCGGCGCCCGGGGACCGCATCTACATCCTCGCGACCTATACCGCCATGCTGCAAGTCCACGGCGTGCTGTCCGCCCGGGGCCTGACCGCGCCGTTCTGGGAGGAGGCTCGCTGATGCTCCGCATCGTCCCGGTCTATCCCGAGCTGCTCTCCATCTACGGCGATCGTGGCAACGTGCGCGTGCTCGCGCAGCGGGCCCGCTGGCGCGGCCTGCCGGTGGAGGTCGCGCCGCTGAGGCTCGGTGAGGACCTTGACCCTGCCGCCACCGATGTCATCTTGATCGGCGGCGGGCAGGATCGCGATCAGGCCCTGGTCGCCGAGGCCCTGATCGCGCAGGTTCCCGCGCTGCGCTCGGCGATCGCGGACGGCGTCCCGGTGCTCGCGGTCTGCGGCGGCTTCCAGTTGCTCGGCCACAGCTACCTCGACCAATCGGGTCGCGAGACGCCGGGCACCGGTCTCGTCGATCTCGTCACCAAGGCGGGCCGTCGGCGCGTGGTCGGCAACGTGGTGGTCGAGGTGACGATGAACGGCGTGAAGCAGCAACTGGTCGGCTTTGAGAACCACGCCGGGCGCACGGAACTCGGTGCGGGCGTTGCCCCGCTCGGTCGCGTGGTGATCGGCGGGGGCAACATCGGCGATGGCCAGACGGAGGGTTGCCGGGTCGATCGCGTGCTGGGCACCTACGTACACGGGCCGCTCCTGCCGAAGAACCCCTGGCTCGCCGATCGCCTCCTCGCGTGGGGCTGTGAGCATCGGGGGCTCGGTACGCCGCTGGACGCGCTCGACGATCGTCTCGAGGCGGCCGCGGCGCAGGCCGCCATCGATATCGCCCGCGCGGAGTCGCAGACGCGTCGCTGAGGGATTGGCGGGCGGCCTGTACGGCGGCTCAGGTGCGGACGGACGGCGCAACCCGACAGCAGCATCCGGAGTCGTCACGGGTACTCAACGGGAACCGCTGGTGTGGATGCGACGAAGGGGTCAGACCCGTTCGTCGCGCAGCCGCTCGGAACGCCATCCTGGAGCCCGCGTGTGCACTACGGCCTATGCGACGAACGCGTGTGCGCTGCGGCCTATGCGACGAACGGGTCTGACCCCTTCGTCACATCTAGGTCCAACGTCGCCGCCGCTACGAGATCCACATGCGGCCGAGGCTGACGAACGGATCACCCGGGCGATAGCCCACGAGGAAGTCGTGGATCGGCGGGCGTAGCTCGAGCTCGTGCAGGCGGCTGCGGTCCACGAAGGCATGGCCCAGCACGGCGCTGTCCACCGAGGTGGGCTGCTCGTTGCCGTGCGGGGCCGGGTCGAGAGCGAAGATCATGTGGAGAATGTGGCGCCCGTCGGGGACATCGGCGGGAGGAATCGTCTCGGCCATGGCGATCGGGCCCTGCAGGGAGCGCACGGCGAGGCCGCACTCCTCGGCGAACTCCCGGCGCATGGCGTCCTCGAGCTGCTCGCCCTCCTCCACGCCGCCGCCGGGCAGCAGCCAGTAGGCGCGTCCATCCTTCTCGTGCCGCACGAGCAGGATGCGACCGCCATTGACGACGAGGGCACCGACGCGGATGCGCGGACCACTCACGCGCCCCTCCCGGTGGACCCGAAGCCCCCCTCGCCGCGCTCGGAGGCGGGCAGCGCGTCCACCTCGTCGAAGCGGATGGCGGGCAGGTCGATCAGGACTAACTGGCCGATCCGGTCGCCCACCGCGATTCGGCGCTCGGCCTCCGGATGGTGGTTGATGAGGATCACCTTGATCTCGCCGCGGTAGCCGGCGTCGATCAGTCCCGGGCCGTTGAGCACCCCGAGCCCGTCGCGCAGGGCGAGCCCTGAGCGGGGTACCACCAAGGCGGCCATGCCAGCCGGCAGGGCGATCGCGAAGCCGCAGCCGATGGCGGCCCGCGCTCCCGGCGCCAGGCAGGCGGGCTCCGTCGCGTGCAGGTCGAAACCGGCGTCGTCGGCGTGCGCCTGCTGCGGGAGCCGCGCGTCCGGGTGGAGCCGGAGGAACGGCACCGCTCTCACGCCACGGCCTCGGGCACGACGGCGAAGCGACGGTAGCGATCGCGTTCGGCCTCGGGCAGCCTGGCGCGGATGCGCACGCCGTCGGCCGTGTCCTCGCGCGAGGTGATCGGGGCGCCCAGCGCATAAAGCGAGGACAGCACCGCGCCCTCGCTGTGCGGGACGAGCAGCTCGACCGGCTCGAAGCGACCGGCGAAGTGCTCGGCGATCAAGATCTCGAGCTCGTCGAGCCCCTCGCGGGTGAAGGCGGAGACCTGGATTGCGTCGGGCAGGCGATTGCGCAGCCGCTCACGATCGTCGCCGGCGACGAGGTCAACCTTATTGAGCACGATGACGCGCGGCAGCTCACCGGCGCCGATCTGTTCGAGGACGTCGTCGACGGCGCGCATTTGCACGTCGCGCTCCTCCTCCGGCAGCGAGGCATCGACGACGTGAAGCAGGAGCTCTCCGGACAGCGTCTCCTCCAGGGTCGACGCGAAGGCCTCGACGAGACCGTGCGGCAGCTTGCGGATGAAGCCGACCGTGTCCGTGATGGTGTACTCGCGTCCCACGTGGGTGAAGCGGCGCGTCGTCGGGTCGAGCGTCTCGAACAGGCGGTTGCGGCTGGAGACGGTGGAGCCGGTCAGCGCGTTCAGCAGGCTGGACTTGCCGACGTTGGTGTAGCCGGCAAGCGAGACCGTGGGCACGATGCCCTCCTGTCGCTGCTTGCGCTGGAGGCGGCGTCGCTTGCCCGTCTCCTTGAGCTTGCGTCGCAGCGCCGTGATGCGATCGCGAGCCAGCCGGCGGTCGGTCTCGAGCTGCGACTCGCCCGGTCCGCGGGTGCCGACGCCGCCGCCGAGACGCTCGAGGTGCTGCCACATGCCGCGCATGCGTGGCAGCTGGTACTCGAGTTGGGCCAGCTCGACCTGCAGC
>JBIIFR010000072.1:0-6621 GCA_044237215.1 Gaiellales bacterium | reverse complement strand
TCGGGCCTGAATGATGCGACCAATTGGTCGACCGCGCGCGATCAGGCGATCATGCTGGCCCGAGCCCTTGAGAATCCGACCTTCGCCAAGGCCTCCGGCACGTGGCGCCATACCGTGCGGTGGAATGACACGGGCGGCACGCGCACCTACGAGAACCACAACGACATGCTGCAGACCTACCGCGGCACGATCGGCGGCAAGACCGGCTTCACGACCCTCGCGGGCGGCTGCCTCGCGGTCGCCGTCCGCCGCGGTGGCCACACGATCGTCGGCGTAATCCTGAACACGAACGACATCTGGGGCGACATGCCCAAGCTGATCGACGCCGCGTTCAAGCGCTCACCGGCATAGCCGACCGCTCGGAAGCAGGACGCGCGCAGCGGGATGCGCACCGATGCGTGCACCCACCGCTGGCGACGCGGGACTAGTGCCCGAACTTGAGCCGGGTCATCGCCAGTGCGGCAATGGCCAGCCCGAGCGTGATCCCGACGCCGAGCCACTGATGCGGCACGGTGTCGACGCCCTTGAAGATGATGATGCCGGCGAGGCAGACGAGGAGGGTGATCGCGAGGATGTACATCGCGATATGGGAGACCTTCTGATCCATGTCCGGAAACCTAGCAGGGAGACCGCTCAGACGGCGAGCCGACGGACGGGGCGCCCGCTCGCACCGGCGTGGCGCGAGCGGGCAGTTCCGTCGCTAGTCGCCGGCGACCAGATCCGCGATCGGCGGGCACGTGCAGACGAGATTGCGGTCGCCGTACGGCTGATCGATGCGACGCACGGGCGGCCAGTACTTCTCCGGCCCCATCGTCGCCATCGGGTAGACGGCCTCCTCGCGCGAGTACGGATGCGTCCAATCCCCCGTCAGCATGGTCGCCGTGTGCGGCGCGTTGACCAGCGGGTTGTCGTCGGCCGGCCACTCGCCACCCGCCACGCGGTCGATCTCGTCGCGGATCGCGTTCATCGCGAAGCAGAAGCGATCCAGCTCGCCGCGATCCTCCGACTCGGTCGGCTCGATCATGAACGTACCCGCCACGGGGAACGACATCGTCGGGGCGTGGAAGCCGTAATCGATCAGCCGCTTCGCGACGTCCTCGACGGTGACGCCCGTCTCCTTGGTGATATCGCGCAGGTCGATGATGCACTCGTGGGCGACGAGGTCGTTCTGCCCGGTGTAGAGAACCGGGAAGGAAGGTGCCAGGCGCTTGGCCATGTAGTTCGCGTTGAGCACGGCGACCTGCGTCGCCTGCTTGAGCCCATCCGGTCCCATCAGGCGGATGTACGCCCACGAGATCGGCAGGATGCTGGCCGAGCCCCACGGCGCCGCCGAGATCGGACCCGGTCCCGTGGACGGTCCGGCGGCCGGCTGCAGCGGGTGGTTCGGCAGGAACGGGCGCAGGTGCGCACGCACCGCGACCGGCCCCACGCCGGGACCGCCGCCGCCGTGGGGGATGCAGAACGTCTTGTGCAGGTTGAGGTGCGAGACGTCGGCACCGAACTTGCCCGGCTGGGCGACGCCCACGAGCGCGTTCATGTTGGCACCGTCTACGTAGACCTGGCCACCGGCGTCATGCACCAGCCCGCAGATCTCACCGACCGCCTCCTCGTACACGCCGTGCGTGGACGGGTACGTGATCATCAGGGCCGAGAGCTGGTCGCCGTGCTCGGCGATCTTCGCCTTGAGGTCGTCGAGATCGACGTCACCGCGCTCGTCGCAGGCCACGACGACCACGCGCATCCCGGCCATCACAGCACTGGCGGCGTTGGTGCCGTGGGCCGAGATCGGGATCAGGCAGACGTCGCGCTGATCGTCGTTGCGGCTCTTGTGGTACGAGCGGATCGCGAGGAGGCCGGCGAACTCACCCTGTGAGCCGGCGTTCGGCTGCAGCGAGACGGCGTCGTACCCCGTGATCGCCACCAGCCACCGCTCGAGCTCGTTGATCAGCAACAGGTAGCCATCGGTCTGATCGAGCGGCGCGAACGGGTGGATCGATGCGAACTCCGGCCACGTTACGGCCTGCATCTCCGTCGTCGCGTTGAGCTTCATCGTGCAGGAGCCGAGCGGGATCATCGAGCGGTTGAGCGCGATGTCCTTGCCCGACAGGCGCCGCAGGTAGCGGAGCATCTGCGTCTCGGAGCGATGCTCGTGGAAGACCGGGTGCTGCAGGATCGCCTCGGTGCGCAGGAGTCCCTGCGGCAGGGCATCGGGCGTCTCCGCGTCGAGCGCATCGACGTCGCCCTCACAGCGGAACACCTCCCACAGCGCCTCGACGTGGTGACGCTCCGTGACCTCGTCGAGCGAGATGCCGACCACGTCGCGGTCGACGCGACGGAGGTTGATGCCGAACTGGCGGGCCTGGGCGATGACGATGTCCGCGTGGTGCGGGACCCGCACCTGGATCGTGTCGAAGAACGTCTCGTGCAGCACGTTGAGACCGCCACGACGGAGGCCCGCGGCGAAGATCACGGCGAGGCGATGGACGCGCTCGGCGATCGCGCGCAGCCCTTCGGGGCCGTGGTAGACGGCGTACATGCTGGCGAGCACGGCGAGCAGCACCTGCGCGGTGCAGATGTTCGAGGTCGCCTTGTCGCGGCGGATGTGCTGCTCACGCGTCTGCAGCGCGAGGCGCAGGGCAGGCGCACCGTCAGCGTCGATCGACACGCCGACGAGCCGGCCCGGCATCATCCGCTCGAGCCCGTCGCGGACGGCCATATAGGCGGCATGCGGACCGCCGAAGCCGATCGGCACGCCGAAGCGCTGCATCGAGCCGACGGAGATGTCGGCCCCCATCGAGCCAGGCGAGGCGAGCAGGACGAGCGCGAGCGGGTCGGCCGCGATCACGGCGAGCGCATCGCGCGCGTGGAGCTGCTCGATCGTCTCCCGCCAGTCGCGGATGCGACCATCGGCACCCGGATGCTGGAGCAGCGCGCCGACGATCTCGCCGTCGGGCAGACCCGCCTCGAGATCGGCAACGACGACCTCGATGCCGAGTGGCTCGGCCCGCGTCTGGATGACGGCGATCGTCTGCGGCAGCGCGTCCTCGTCGATGAGGAACATGCCCGCGTCCTTCTTGGCGTGGCGGAAGCACAGCGTCATCGCCTCGGCTGCGGCCGTGGCCTCGTCGAGCAGCGACGCGTTGGCACGCGGCAGGCCCGTCAGGTCGGCGACGACGGTCTGGTAGTTGAGCAGCGCCTCGAGGCGCCCCTGCGAGATCTCCGGCTGGTACGGCGTGTACGCCGTGTACCAGGCCGGATTCTCGAAGACCTTGCGGAGCACGACCTGCGGGGTGTGCGTGCCGTGGTAGCCAAGGCCGATCATCTGCGTCATGACGCGATTGCGCTCGCCGATCTCGCGCAGCTCGTCGAGCACCTCGATCTCCGTGGCGGCCGGCGGCACGTCGATCGCCTCGCGCATGCGGATCGCCTGCGGCACGGCCGCGGCCTCCAACGCGTCGAGGGAGTCGTAGCCGAGCTCCGCCAGCATCGCGAGCTGATCCTGCTCACGCGGCCCGATGTGCCGGGTCGAGAATGGCGCGGCCTGCTCCAGCTCAAGAAGAGACGGCCGCTGAGCGGTCGTCGAGGCGTTCGTGTTCGCAGTCATCTGCATGGCCTTTCGCGTACGCGACCGTGGCGGTCGCACTCACCCTAGAAATATCCCCGTGCGTCCCGCTGGGAACCCTACCGCGACCCCTGCCGGATATGCCACTCGCGCCGTCGGATCTGGGCTATGCTCTGCCCTCGACTGGGGACGTAGTTCAGTTGGTTAGAACGCCGGCCTGTCACGCCGGAGGCCGCGGGTTCAAGTCCCGTCGTTCCCGTCACGCGAAGGGACCCGCAAGGGTCCCTTCGCCATTTCACGAGTCAGTGAACCCGGCGGCGGGCAGCCAGCGCGGCAGCGATTCGGGGAAGCTGACTCCCTCGGGTGGATACGGGTCTACGTCGTCGAGACAGGCGAGGACCACGGAGGCGATGTCGGAACCCTCATCGAAGACGCAGAGCGCACTGCCGCAGCGAGCGCAGTGCCCGCGCCGCTGACCAGGGGCAGGTTCAAACCACGTCGGCGCACCGGCTGCGAAGCGCAGATCCGACGCGCGCACATCAACCCAGGCGACGACGGGCGAGCCCGCCCACTGACGACAGCGCCGGCACGCGCACCAGTGCGCGTCCGTCAGCGGACCGTCAATCTCGAGACGAACGTCGCCGCAGAGGCACCCGCCGCTGGCGACCTCGCCACTCATGCGCGACCCTCCGTAAGCTCGGCGAGCATCGCGTTCACCTTCGCGCTGGCGCGCTGGTAGGAGGCCGCCTCGAGCTCGATCACGCGCGCCGGGTCACGCTCGACCTCGGCCATCACGTCGGGCAAGAAGAAGGCCGGATCCTGCGGATCCTCGTGGGGCGCGAAGATCGGTCCGTCCGTCTCCCGGGGCAGCCCGTCTTCACGCGGATGGAACGGACACGTATAGCTCCACACGTTCTCGAAGGCGATGCGCGTCATGCCGGCCTCGAGCAGGCGGCGCGTGATCTCCGCGATCGGCAGCACCCCCTCTCCCGTCGGCACGCCGCAGACCATGCCGTGCATCACGACGTGGTCCTTCATGTGTGCCTTGCGCGTCCACGGCAGCATCGCCTCGAGCGCCGCGAGCGGGTCCTCGCCCAGCATCATCGAGTTGCCGTAGTCGTAGAGCGCGAGCACGGACGGATGGTCGACCGCCTCGAGGATGCGCGCCACCTCGACGCCGGTGAACTCCTCGTGGTTCTCGAGCAGGACCGGCACACCACGATCCGCTGCGACCGGACCGATCTCGACCAGGTCGCGGATCGTCGCATCGAGCACCTGCGCGCGCGGGCCCTCGTGCTTCGTGTACGTGCGCAGATGCTTCGCGCCCAGCGCGACGGCGACGTCGAGCAGCTTCGTCAGGTGCCGCGGGTTCGTCGAGCTCGTCTCGATGTCGCAGTCGAGTCCACGCTCGCGCAGCGCCTCCGCCACCAAGCGGATGTGCTCGGGCGTGTCGCCACCGAGGAAGCGGTAGTGGGGGCCGTTGATGTTCAGTCCGATGCCGCTATTGCCGTCGGCGACCGCGCGGTCGAGCAGATCGAAGATCGTGAAGTTCGGATCGTGCAGGAGCCGGAAGCGGAACGACCACGTGTGGACGAAGAAATCGATCGGAGGGAGCGTCATCGGAATGCCTCGAGGTCGGCGATGGAGAGGGCTAGGGCACGAGCGTAGCGGGCGGAGCCGTCCGGATCAGACGTCGCGAGCGCGACGCGGCGCATCGCGCAGTAGGCACCGAAGCGGTACGTCAGTGCGGGCTCGAGCGCAACGAAACGCGCCAGCACCTGCGGATCGGCATAGGCGGCGAGAAACGCGGCGCGCTCTTCGGCGGTCAGCGGCTCGTGCCCGTAGAGCACCTGAAAGGCCGGCGACAGGAAGGCGAAGAGATCCTCAGCGGCGTCACCCAGCGCCGGACACTGCCAGTCGATCAGGCGGATGCCCTGCGGGCCGACGATGAAGTTGCCCGTCCCCGCGTCGGTGTGGATGAGCGCACGCCGCGGCGCGGGCTGCACCCGCACAGCCGGGCGCTCGCGGCGCAGCCGTGCCGCATCGTGCGAGTCGGCCTGCGCGAGCAGCCGCTCACCTTGCTCGACGATGCCGGTCGATCCGGTCGGCACCTCCCGGAAGCCCTCGGCCACCAGCGCGTGCTGGCGGCGGAACAGCTCGGCGACCTGCGCCGTGCCCGTTGTCCACTCCCGCCCCTCGACCCACTCGTAGATCAGCACCGCCGGCAGCTCGCCGACGCGCGGGTGGTACTCGACGAACTCCGGCGCGATGCCGTGGCCCCGCAGGAGCAGCAGCGCCCGAGCCTCTTCGTCCGGCAGGATCGGGAACAGTCGCCAGCCGGTCTGGGCCGCGAAGATCTTCGCCACCCAGTCGATGCCGTCGCCCTGCACACGGACGACGTCATTCCAGTAGCCGCCCTGCAAGGACGTCAGCTCGACGTCCTGGCTGGGAGCGATCACGTCACGGGCACGGAGGAGGGAGAGCGCGTCGATCTGTGGAGTGTGACGGCTCCACTTGCGATACTGAAGGGCATGGCCACCGCGACCGAGTCCCCCGCTCGCTCCGCAATCGACCAGCGGTATCGGCAGGTCTCCGGCTGGCTCGACGGGGTGCCCGAGCCGCTCGACCCGCGCGCCTCACTCCCGGGTGACGCGCAGTTCGACATCGCCATCGCCGGCGGGGGCCTGACCGGACTCTGGACCGCGTACTGCCTGGCCAAGGGCGATCCGCGCCTGCGCATCGTCATCTGCGAGCGCGACATCGTCGGCTACGGCGCCTCCGGCCGCAACGGCGGCTTCCAGTCGGCGGGCATGGCCGGCGAGATGCGCGTCTTCAAGCAGCACGGCGGCATGGACGCCGTGCGCCGCGCCGAGCGCGCCTTCATCGACGGCATCGACTGGGTCGGCGACGTCGTGGCCGCCGAGGAGATCGACTGCGGCTGGCACAAGGGCGGTGCGCTGCGCATCGCCACCTCCCCCACGCAGGCGGCACGCGTCGTGGCCGGCGTCGCGGGCCGCCGTGAGCGGGGCTTCACCGAGACGGATGTCTGGGAGATCTCG
>JBIIFR010000071.1:0-6628 GCA_044237215.1 Gaiellales bacterium | reverse complement strand
GCATGGCCGTCTCCGGGAACAGCGACCGAGACAGTCAACCCCGACGGGAACGACAGCACGCCCGACGAATTCCCGGTCGGCACCTGGACAGCGGCGGCAGTCGTGGCTCCGATGAGAGCCGCCAACGTGACGAGGGCGACGATGAATACGTGAGACGATCGCGAGGTCGCGAACCGCTGATGGCACACCGCATCACAATGCAAGCGTGAGTGGTGTCGCTCTGTTCGCATGGAACCCTCAACCGTAGGCACGCCTGAAGGTGAGAAAGCAAACTCACTACAGTTGTCAGGCAACTGGATACGACTGTTGTAGAGGGGTCTGGCCTCGAGCCCGGAGTCGCCATCCCGGCGACAGGTCTGCACAATCCGCGCTCTCCACGCGCCGCAGAAACGAGCACCGTTGCACCAACCTCGCCACGCCGTACACTGCTCACATGGCAGCCACGAGCGGCGACCGCACGGCCCATTGGCCGGCGATCGAGCAGAAGCACGGCCAGCCTATCGACCACTGGATCGGGCTGGTCAAGGCCGTCCCGAGCGGCAAGTATCAGGACCAGATCGACGCGCTCTGCCACGAGCACGGGTTCTCGCAGGCCCACGCCAACGCGGTCGTGATGTTCGCGCGCGGGTCGACGACGACGAGGCGTTTCGGAACGCTCGACGACTACCTGCAAGGCGCAGATCCGGTGGGCGCGAAAACGATGCGCGCGATCTTCGCCGCGATCATGAAGACGTTTCCTGACCTCCAGCTCGTGATCGCGTGGAACCAGCCGATGCTCAAGTCGGGCGACGGCTACGTGTTCGGCGCGTCACTCGGTAAGCACCACATCCTGATTGCGCCATGGGGTGAAGGGAACCTCGCCGCCTTCGCGCCACGCCTCACCGGCCTGAGCGTCAACAAAAAGACGGTGCGCATCCCTTACGACTGGGACGTTGACGCGGCGCTCCTGCAGGACATGGCTGCCGCGCGCATCGCGCAGCTCGAGACGTAGCAGGCGCACGACGGTTCTCCCGAGGACGCTCGCCGAGCATCCTCCCGTGTGCCAAACCGCTGGCTAGCTAGAGCTGGCGCTCGACGAGGTCTCGATAATGGCCGCCGAGCGCCATCAGCTCCTCATGGCTTCCGAGCTCGATGATGCGGCCGGCATCCACGACGGCTATCTGGTCGGCGTCCCTGACCGTCGACAGGCGATGGGCGACGACCACGCGGGTGGCGGACATCCGGTCCAGCGACTCGGTCACGATCTGCTGCGTCGGGTTGTCCAGGGCGCTCGTCGCCTCGTCGAGGATGATCAGGCGCGGACGGCCCGCGACGGCACGGGCCAGCAGCAGGCGCTGCGCCTGTCCGCCCGACAGCGTTCCCGCTCCGTCCATGAGCATCGTGTGCATCCCCATGGGCAGGCCGCGGATGAAGTCCGCCAGCCCGACCTCCTCGGCCGCCGCCCAGGCTTCGTCGACCGTCATGTCGCGACCCCCGACGATGTTGTCAAGAATCGACCCCCCCATCAGCGAGAACTTCTGCATGACGACACCGAACTGCCGGCGCACGTAGGCCAGATCCAGTTCGTCCAGCGGGATGCCGTCCAAGAGCACCGCCCCGCGCTCGGGCTGCTCGAAGCCGAGGAGGCAGCGCAGGACGGTCGACTTGCCGCAGCCCGACGCTCCGACGAGTGCCGTGAACGACCCGGCGGGAATTGAGAGGGAAAGGCCCTGAAGCACCAATGGCGTCTCGGCCGTGTAGCGGAAGTGCAGATCCGTGAACGTGATCTCTCCCGTGATGTCCAGGGCACGCCCCCCGCGGTGGTCCTCACCCGGGGTGGCGAGGATCGGCTCCGCCCGATCGATCAACACCCAGGCCCTGCCCAACTGGCTCACGACCGCCACGATCGTGCCCGCAGCCGCAGTCGCCATCCCCAGCGCCGTCGCAAACACGGCGAAGTTCGCGATACCAATGCTGTCACCCTGAAGCATGGCCGCGAGGTAGACCGCAGCACTCGCCGACAGCCCGAGGCTCCCAGCGGCGACCGCCGTGACGTCGATGCGGATAGCCGCCTGCATCTGGGCCCGCTGCGAGCGGGACATGAGCTCTGCCCAGCGCCGAAACATCGTCGCCGTGGCTCCAGCAACCCTGATCTTGGCCACGCCCTGCACCAGTTGGAGACTCAGCGCATCCCGCTCACCCTGCGCCGCAGCCGCAGCGCGATTGAACTTCTGCGCAAGCCACAGCGCGATGGTGCAGATGATCAGGAAGACGAGGATGACGCCGAGCGCCGGCAAGATCAGGGCGGGCACGCTGACGGCCACCACGATCAGATTCACGACGGCGAAGACCGCAGCCAGTCCCGTGACGAGGATGGTGTCCCCCAAGAGCTGACGAGCCTGGTCGACACCCATGATGCGATTGGTGAGATCACCGACCTCATAGCGGCGGAAGAAGTTCGTCGGCAGGCTCACCGTCCTGTTCCAGATCGCCGGCAGGAGGTTGCGGTCCAGCTCGCCACCCAGGCGCAACAGGGTGAAGTTGCGGGTGAGCTCGAAGACGAAGAGCCCAATGGCGGCGCACCCGATGACGAGGACGAGCCCGATCAGCGCCTGGACGGAGTTGCTGGGCACCGCAACGCTGATGATCTTGCCGAGCACGATGGGAACCAGCAGCGTCATCAGGCTCGCACCCAGCGCGAGAATCGTCGTCCAGACGAACTCGCGGCGCCACGAGCGCCGTGCGGTCGCCAAGAGGCTCCGGGCGCTCACCGGCTCAGAGGGCAGCACCCGTTGGACGACGATGGCCTCGGTCTCGATGCCCGCGCCGAACGCATCGTCGACCGGGGTCTCGACGCCCGTGGCCGGAGACATGGCCACGTACCGCGCGCCAGCGCCACCCGGCAGTCGCCGATGCTGCGGCCGAACGACGATCAGCGATCCTTCCGCATCGCGGCCGATGAACGCGTCACCATCGCGCGTCCACCACCGACCCTCGAGGACGATCGAGCGTGACCGCGCCTGCGACGGGCGCAGCAGGGCACCCACCTGAACGGCGAGGGCCGACTCCGGGTCCTTCTCGCCGGGAACGAAGGCGACGCCCTCGCTCTCGCACATCAGCCGTACCGCATCCGCAACGACGTCGCCCGTCAGGTCCAAGGCTTGCGAGTCGACGGCAGCCAGCTCCTCGCCGGCCTCGTGCACCAACTCGGCGTCGCGCAGGCCGAGCAGGGCAATGCGGGAGGCTTCCTCATCCAGCGAAGCGGTCGCCGCCGCACGGGCCAGCAGGTCGACGCGGCCGCCTTCGTCGACCGGAGCGGGCTCGACGTGCGTATCGGGAATGGCCAGCGCGATCGTCGCACCGCCGGCGACGACCTCGCTGGACGCGGTGAGCACCTCTCCCGGCCCGAACGACCGCAGGGGAAACCGCCGGCCGCGTCCGTCGGCACCCGCCCAGAACACGTCGACCCGGCCCTCGAGCACCCGCCATGCCATCGCTCCGGCATCGCACCGCCACGGGAGCGACGCATCCACGCGCCGCGTGCCGTCCGCTCCGGCAAGCCCAACCTCGGCCGCCGTCGTGGGAACGAGCACGTTCCGCCGCGCGGCGTACTCCGTGGCCATCAGCTCTCCACCAGCGTGCGATAGAGACCGTCCATCTGGAGCAGCTCGTCGTGCGTCCCGCTCTGCACCACCGCGCCCTTGTCCAAAACCAGGATTAGGTCGGCATCGCGGATCGTGGAGAGCCGATGAGCGATGACCAACGTCGTGCAACCACGACGCCGGAGCTCGTTATCGATACGCACCTCCGTCAGCGCATCGAGAGAGCTCGTGGCCTCATCGAGCACCAGGATCGTCGGGTCCATCGCCAGCGCTCGCGCGATCTCCAGTCGCTGACCCTGGCCACCGCTGAAGTTGCGTCCGCCCTCGTCCACCGCGGACTCGTAGGCCTCCGGGCGCGAGGCAATCACGTCGTCGATGTGGGCATCCTGGGCCGCGACCGTCGCACGCCCCACCTGAATGGAGGGGTCCCAGAGCGTGAGGTTGTCGCGCACCGTCCCCTTGAACAGGAGGATCGACTGGTCGACGAGCGCGAGCGATGAGCTCAGTACGGCGCCGGGGATCTCGTCACGCGGCACGCCATCGAGCAGGATGGTGCCCGACCAGGGTCGCTCGAGTCCCGTCAGCAGCCGGGAAACGGTCGACTTACCGGCTCCGGAGGTACCGACGAAGGCGATCCGATGGCCCGGCTCCACGGTGAACGACAGCCCTTGGAGCAGCGGCGGGCCGCCGGGGTTGTAACCGAACACGACGTCGCGGAACTCCACGCGCCCCTGCAGTTTGGCGGCCGCCGGCGTCGGCTCGTTCGGGTCACTCGCCGTCGCGGCCGGCACCGACGAACGCAGTCCGTCCGTCTCGGGCTCCTGCTCGAGCACATCGTCGATCTTGGGCATGACGGCCCGGAACTGCAGGAGCGAATTCCCCACCTGCACCAGAAGGCCGAAGGGCGCGAGGAACCCCGCGGCCAGCACCTGCAGGGCGACGAGCCCGCCCAGGGAGAGGTCGCCGTTGAGAACCTGGAAGCCCCCGATGCCCAGCACGGCAGCCGAGGCGAGGATGTTCAGGAAGCCCGGCAGGGTCGCGAAGACCTGGTTGGCTGCCGCGGTCTCCTGGCGGACGCTCACGACGCGCGCCGCCTGGCCGCCGAAGCGCGTGAAGAGATCCTGCTCCGCGCCAGTCGCCTTGACGAACTCGATCGCGGATAGCCCCGACGCGACGACGGCCGAGAGCTTGCCCTCCTCCTGCATGAGCAGTTCCTGCCGCTCGGTCTGGCGGCGCGCCATCGCGCGTAGGATCGCGAAGTTCAGCACACCGATCACGAGCGCCGCCGCGGCAGCCAGAGGACTCAGCACCAGCATCGCGACGAAGTAGAGGACGATCGAAATGAGACCGGTGATGGCCGAGGGCAACGGCCCCGCCAGGAGCATGGAGACCATTGCGGGCATCTGCAGGCGCCACGAGATCTCACCCGGCTGGCGTTGGGTGAAGAACCGCGTGGGCAAGCGCAGGACGCGCCACGTCATCTCGGCGGCGAGACTCGTGGTGAAGTCCGTGGTGATGCTGAGCATGGTCCGACGCTGGATCCAGCCGAGGGTCGCCTGCGCGACGATCGCGAGAACGACCGCAGCCATGAAGCCGACGATGATGCCGGTGCTCGCGGCGGAGATCACTCGATTGATGAAGAAGGAGAGAAAGCCGGCAGCGGCGATGCCTGGAATCGTCGCGAAAATGCCGACGACCGTCGCGAACGCGAGCGCCCGCTTGTACGGGCCGAGGTGCGTCCGCAGAGACTCAACCAGCGATCGTCGCTTGCCGCCCCGCTCGAACTCGCTCGTCGGTTCGAAGTCGATCACGATGCCGGTGAAGCACGAGTCCATCTCGTCCCACGACACGCGGCGGGGCCCCATGGCGGGGTCGTTGATGTAGACCCACGTGCGGTCCCAGCCCTCAACCACCACGAAGTGGTAGAAGCTCCAGTAGGCGATGAAGGGGGTCGCGAGGGTATCGAGCTCATGGAGGTCCTTGCTCGCGCCCTTCGCATTCATCCCGTACCCGCGGGCAACCTTGGCCATCTGGAGCGCCGTCGTGCCATCCCGGCTGACCTGGCAGGCATCCCGGAGCGTCTGGAGGGGAACGTTCCGGCCGTGGTAGGCGAGAATCATCGCGAGCGCGGCTGCGCCGCACTCCACGGCTTCCATCTGGATGACCGTGGGCACCCTGGATCGACGCCGGTCCTTCGGGAGCCTGCGCTCAGCAGTGCCTGCGGTCGTCGCCGCCATCACGACCCGCCGAAGATATACGACAACAGTGAGCGCCGACCGACCTCCACGCTCACCGGGACCACTGCACCGACCAGCTGCGCATCAAGCGTTTCCTGAGGGCAACGGGCGCCGCCAAAGACCACCGACCCGTTGGCCTGGACAAAGCGTTCGACCGACGGCGACGGAATGTAGGCAACGACGGCTGCGCCCGACTGCTCGTAGGCGTTGTACCCGATGACCGTGCACGTGAACGACTCCCCTGTCGCAGTCCGGACCCAGACCTTCGCACCCTCGGACAGGTCACCCCTGGCGAATCCGGTCGCCTGGACTCCCGGCAGCAGGAGGTACAGAATCGCCGGTTCCGTGATCAACCCCAGGGTCACGATGGGGTCACCTTCCTTCACGACGAAGGTGCTGGTCAGGCTGCCGCGCTTCATGACGATCGAATCCTCCGGTGCCGTCAGCGCCGTCGTCTCCCCCGCGGGCGTCGTCAACTCGCCGAACTTCTCGCCCTTGCGAAGCCGCGTGCCCGTCGACAGATCATCCGAGACCTTGCCCGCCACCGGAGCCGTCATCGTGACGAAGCCACCGCGGTCGGCCCACCCGATGCCGGCGACCGGCGTGGTCAGCGAACTCACGGCGACGTAGAGAAGTCCCGCCACGAGCATGGCGATCACGGCCAGAGCCACGAGCGCGCGGCGTGGCGTAACCAGGGAGGTGCGTGTCCTGCTCTCACCGGAGTTCGCGCGTGCCTGCACCGCGTTCTTGCGGAAAGGACTTGCCATTACGACTCCCCGTCTCGTCTTGGACGTTCAGTTAACAGTAGTC
>JBIIFR010000070.1:0-6646 GCA_044237215.1 Gaiellales bacterium | reverse complement strand
ACTCCGTCCACCAGCGATGCGCATCGACGTGCCGGGCGGCACGCCCGTCCGACGCGTAGACCAACAGGTTGAGATCGGGGACGATCACTTGCCGATCTCCAGCTTCCGCACGACTTCCTCGTCTTCCAACTGACCCACCAGTTGCAGCGCCTTCGTCAGATCAACGCCGGGGCGGATGCCGAGGTCGTGCACGGGCGGGACGCAGGGCGATTCAGTCTCGCCGCGGAGAAGTCCGTCGCGAATCGCCTCGTTGACCACGGCGCGAAATGTACGGCCGGATCGCCGGGCCTGATCGTGGAGGAGGGTCGCCAGATCATCATCGATCGTCAAGGTGGTGCGCATGTGGCGCATCATAGTGCGTCGAAAGCACGCATCATGATGCGCAACCCGCACACGCTACCGTTGCCGCACTCCCACGTTCCGAAAGGCGACCATGCCCAAGCGCGTGCTCGTGATCGTGCCCTTCCCTCTCGACGACGAGGGCGTCGCCAACCGTCGGCTACAGGCTGCGGAGATCGACCTCGGCCCGGACATCCAGTTCGACTTCGAGCCCGTCAAGGCCGGCGCCGCCCTGCTCGACAGCGCCCACGACACGATGCTCGCCGAGCTCGCGCTGTTCGAGGTGGGGATGACGGCCCAGGAGCGCGGGTACGACGCGGTCTGTAGCGACACGATGAGTGATTCCGGCGTCGCCGCGCTGCGCTCGGCACTCGATATCCCGGTGATCGGTCCGGGCCGCGCCTCCTACCTGACCGCCCTCATGCTCGGCAATCGCTTCTCCGTGCTGACGCAGTGGGACGGCTGGATTCCCCTTTACCGCAAGGGTGTCCACGAGCTCGGCCTTGACCAGCAGTGTGCCTCGATCCGCTCGATCAATCTGCGCCCCGACCTCAAGAACCTACTCGGCGGCAAGGAGGAGGTCGTCTTCCCGCTCCTGCTCGCCGAGGCGCAGCGCTGCATCGAGGACGGTGCCGACGTGATCTGCCTCGGCTCGACGACGATGCACCAGGCGCACGGCTTTCTGACGGAGAACCTGCCGGTGCCCGTGATCAATCCCGGTCCGCTCAGCTATGCGATTGCCCACCTGCTGCTGTGCACCGGCCTGAGCCAGAGCCACACCGCCTACCAGAAGCCCGAGGTGCCGAAGCTCGGCATGACGGCGGCGATGCTGGCTGCGGCCCGGGCCTTCGAGGCCGGCGCCTAGGCGATCACGCGACCAAGGGGTCAGACCCCTTGGTCGCATCGCTGCACCAGCGTTCTCGCCGAGCCCGCCGCACAGGCACATCGCCACAACCGCCTAGGCCGCAGACCAGCCGCCGTCCGCGCTGACCAGCGCGCCGTTAACGTTCGATGCCTCGTCGCTGGCGAGCCAGGAGATAACCGTGGCGATCTCGTCCGGCTGCGCCGGTGTCGGCGGCATCGTCGCCAGCGCGAGCTGCGCTCGCTCCATCGCCCACGGCACCTGCGGCGCTCACGGGGCCGGAGCGCGAAGCGACGGTGTGAGGCCACGTGTGCCAGCGCCGGAGCGGCAGAATGAGCAACGGCCCGTCGCCAGACGGGCCGTTCGCACGATAGCGGGGGCAGGATTCGAACCTGCGACCTTCGGGTTATGAGCCCGACGAGCTACCAGACTGCTCCACCCCGCGTCGTGGAGGGCACTCTAGCGCAAGGTCGCGAACTGGTGACTGGGCAACCGTCGCCCGCGGGGCCTTCCACGTAGGCTTCCGCCATGCGCGTGGGTGTCATCGACATGGGGACGAACTCGACGCGCCTGCTGCTGGCCGACGTCGACGGCGGCGAGATCACCGAACTCGAGCGCGTGCTGACGACCACCCGACTCGGCGCGCACGTCGATCGCGACGGCCGGCTCGCCGAGACCGCGATGGGGCGCACACGCAAGGCCGTGACGGGCTACGTGGAGCGCGCCCGCGAGGTCAACTGCGACGTGATCTTCGCCAGCGGCACGAGCGCCGTGCGCGACAGCGCCAACGGCGAGACCTTCATGCAGTCACTGGCGCGCGACCTCGGCATCCCCGCCCGCGTGCTGTCGGGCGATGAGGAGGCGCGAGCCACGTTCCGCGGCGTCACCTCCGCGCAGCCCGCGGTCGGCCGGACCGCCGTCATCGACGTCGGTGGCGGGTCGACCGAGCTGGTCGTCGGCGAGGGCACCCACGTGCTCGGCGCCGTCTCGTTGCAGGCGGGCTGCGTGCGCATGACCGAGCGCTGGCTTGGCGACAACGACGTTGGTCCCGACCAGCTGACGGTCGCGCGCGAGGAGATCGACAACCTGATCGATCGCCATGTGGCCCCCGACCTGCTGCTGCCGCTCGAGAGCGACCCGATCGCCGTCGCCGGCACCGCCACCACGCTCGCCGCGATCGAACTGGGGCTGCCCGGCTACGACTCGGCGAAGATCCACGGGCAGCGCGTCCGCCGCGACGCCATCGCCACCTGGATCGCCAAGCTCGCGCCGCTGACCGCCGAGCAGCGCCGTGCCGCTCATCCGGCGATCGAGATCGGCCGCGCGCCGGTGATCATCGGCGGTGCGCTGGTTCTCCTGGCGATGCTCGACGCCCTGCATGCCGACGCCTACATCGCCTCCGAGCGCGACATCCTGCACGGCCTGGCACTCGGACTCGCGGCCTAGTTCGCTCCCCGGCCCCGTGCGCGGTGACCCGCGAGCGGGTCAGACGTCGACGGTACGCAGCTCGGCGTCGAGTTCGGCCCGCAGGCTGAGTAGGTGCTCGTTGACGAGCGCCAGTTCCATCGCCTCCGCCAGCAGTACCGGTGAGCCCTGCACCGCGCGCTCGACACGGGAGCGATCATCCGGTGCGAGCGACCCGGCTGCGTAGGCCGGGAGGAGGTAGCGGGCTTCGTCGTCCATGCGATTCCCGAGCGCGTCGGCGGGTAGGCCTCGGCGCGCGATATGTACCACATCGCACCAACTTCGCATCCGGCCGACCACAGCCTCTATTCTCGCTGAGCCCGGATGGCGGAACTGGTCAGACGCGGTCGACTTAAAATCGATTGCCGCAAGGCGTGCGGGTTCGAGTCCCGCTCCGGGTACTACGCCGCCAAGAAGGCGCGCACCTCGTCAAGCGAGGCGGTGAACGGCACGTCGGGGAGGCTGGCGCGCAGCTCGCTGCCGTACGTCTTCGTGACGAGACGAGAGTCGAGCACGGCGACCACGCCGCGATCGGTCTCGGAGCGCAGCAGCCGGCCGAAACCCTGCTTGAGCAGCAACGCGGCGTGCGGCAGGGCGACGTCGCGGAAGCCGCTGCCCCCATCGCGCTCGGCGCGCTCCGACTTCGCGGCAATCAGCGGATCATCCGGCACGGCGAACGGGAGGCTCTCGAGAATCACCAGCTCGAGCGACCGTCCGGGGATGTCGACGCCCTGCCAGAAGGTCATCGATGCGAACAGCACGGAGGTCTCGTCGTTGCGGAAGCGCTCGAGGAGCACGTCGCGCGCCGCCTCGCCCTGGCACAGCAGCGGGTAGGAGACGCGATCGCGCACCATCGCGTGGAGCTGACGCAACCGTGCGAGCGACGGCGACAGCACGAGCGCGCGACCGCCCGACGCCTCGATCAGGGCGGCGATGCGCGTGGCGACGCGCTCGGGATCGGTACGCCCACCGCCCTCGATGTCGGCCGGCACGTAAAGCCGCGCATTGGCGGCGATGTCGAACGGTGACGGCTCGATGTGCGTCGCGGCGGAATCGGCGCCCAGGCGGCGGCAGATGCCGGCGAGGCCATCGCCGTCTGCCAGTGTGGCGCTGACGAGGATGCCGGCGTGCAGGCGATCCCAGAGATGCTCGCGCAGCATCGGCCCTACGACCGTGGGCGCCGCGCGCAGCTCGACGCCGCCGCGGGCATCGCGCTCCGACCAGACCACCGTCTCCTCGTGGTCGGGCGCGAGGATCGCCTCGAGCGCATAGGCCTGGCGCTGCGCCTGGCGGGCCAGGGCCTCGCACTCGTCGGAGTGCTCCTTGATGCGCTCGCCGATTGCGTCGAGCGCGGCCCGCATGGCGTCGGCGGCATCGCGGGGCAGGAGCCGCAGGCGCTGCTCGTCCAGCCGTACGCGGCGCCCCTCGGGCAGCGCATTGAAGAGACGATCCCCGTGCACCTGCAGGAGCGCGAGGTCGGCGGCGGGCGGGATCTTGGCGACCGCGGCGCAGGCGCTGTCGACGTCGCGGGCGAAGCGCGACAGCGCCGGCGCCGACACGCGGGCGCCCAGCGACTCGGCGGCGATCTTCTCGAAGTCGTGTGCCTCGTCGACGATCAGGACGTCGTGCTCGGGCAGGATCACGGGCTCGCCGCCACGCGCCGTGCGCAGCGCCAGGTCGGCGAGGTAGAGCGCATGGTTGACGAGCACGATCCGGCAGCCCGTGGCCCGCTCGCGCGCGAGCTCGGCGTAGCAGCCGTCTCGCTCCGCGCAGCGCGCGCCCCGGCAGCGGTCGGGGCCGACTGACAGCTCGCGCCAAACGGCCTCGTGCGGCACAAACGGGAGCTCGTCACGATCGCCCTCGCGCGTGCGGATCAGCCACTCGTCGAGGCGCGCCAACTCGTGCTGGTGCTCCTCCGGCACGCGTTGCTGCGCGAACGCCCGCTGGAGCCGGCAGACGTAGTTGGAGCGGCCCTTGACGACCGCCGCGGTGATGTCCAGACCCGTCGCCTGCCGGGCGAGCGGGAGATCCTCGTTGAGCAGCTGCCCCTGCAGCGCCTTGGTGGAGGTAGTCACCACGACGCGCCGACCGCTGAGCGCCGCAGGCACCAGGTAGGCGAGGCTCTTGCCGATGCCCGTCGCCGCCTCCGCCACGAGCAGGCCGCCGCGGTCGATCGTGTCGCCGACCTCCTGCGCGAGCCGCAGCTGGCCGTCGCGCGAACGGAACGCCGGCAGCGCGTGCTTGAGCGGCGAGGCGTACCCCAGCTGGTCCTTGTAACGGCGCATCTCGGACAATCCAACCTACCAGCGGGATCGGGGGTCGATCGCGGCTCGGCTGTTCGGCCCCCGCGTCGCCCAGCAGCGGCCGCTGGCGCGCTGCTGCGACGCCCACGTGCCCACGCGCGCCCCGCTACGGTGCACACCATGGCGGTCACGCGCATCGCACTCGGTGTCCTGCGCAGCCCCGCCGGCGTGGTCTGGATCGAGCGTGCGAAGCCGCCTTCGCTCGGGCGCTGGGCACTGCCGGGCGGGCGCATCGAACCTGGCGAGGAGCCACTCGAGGCCGCGCGCCGCGAGGTGCTCGAGGAGACGGAGCTCGTCGTCACGGGCGGCATCCACCTGGCGGTCCTCGAGGAGCGCTTCGAGGACGCCGCCGGGCGACACCGCTACACGGTCGAGGTCCATGCCGTGCTGTTCGACGACCCGGGCGACGCCCCGGTCGCCGCCGATGGCGTGAGCGCTACCCACCGCGGCCCCGGGCCGCCGTCCCCCGCCCTCGAGCCCGACATCCGCTTGGCTGCGCTCGAACCCGGCGTTGCCCCGCACCGCATCACGGCCCGGATCCGCGCCGACGGCGACGACCTCGTCGTGCTCGACTGGAACTGACCGACGATCAGCTTTGCTTTGGTGCCTGGCACCAAAGCAAAGCTGATCGCGGCGGCGGTGACACAACGACGCTTCGCCCGTCGCCGCGCCCGACCGGCTAGCGTGTCCACACCCGTCTCGGAGGATCACGTGTCCCGTCTCTCGCCCCGCCTCATCCTGCTGCTCGTCTCGATCGCCGTGCTCGGTGCGGTCGGCGGCGGCGTGGCCACCGCTGCGGTCCTGCGTGCGACGACGGTGGAGCGCGATGTGCTGTCGCGCTTCGTCAACCCGCGCGGCGCCGACGGGCGCACGCTGTACCTCCAGCGCGTCACGATCCCTGCTGGCGCGAAGCTGCCGCTGCACTTCCACGACGGCTCGCAGATCGCCGGCATCACGAGCGGCACGCTGCGCTACACCGTCGTCAAGGGCGGCAAGGCGAAGGTCGTCGACATGGACTCGACCGGCGAGACCCCCAAGGTCGTGCACACGATCCTGCCGGGTGAGACCTATGACGTGAAGGCCGGGCAGGGCGTGGTCGAGCCGTCGGGCATGCAGCATCGCGTCGAGGCCCTGCCGGGCGAGGACGTCGAGATCTACGTCTCGTCGCTGCTGGAGAACGGCAAGCCCCTGTCCGTTAAGGTCGAGCTCATCCCGTGACCCCCGAACGGCCCCGCTTCTGCCCGTTCTGCGGTGAGCCGATCGGCTCATTCTTCGGGCACCAGGGTGACGAAGGCGAATGCTGGTGTGAGCGATGCCAGGAGTGGTTCCGCGCCGAGCGCGTTGAGGAGCACGAGGATGCACCCGCCCGGGGGGCGGATCGGGAAGAATAGGAATGCGCCCGCACGGCGGGCCGTTTGCGCAAGTGCAGGCGACGACACGGCAAAGGAACGGACCATGGCAGACGACGGAATCCACGAGGTGGCGATCATCGGCGGCGGCCCCGCCGGCTACACGGCTGCGCTCTACGCCGCCCGCGGCGATCTCTCCCCCGTCGTCATTGAGGGCTACGCGGCCGGCGGCCAGCTGATGATCACCTCCGAGGTCGACAACTACCCGGGCTTCAAGGACGGGATCATGGGTCCGGCCCTGATGCAGGAGATGCGCGCGCAGTGCGAGC
>JBIIFR010000069.1:0-6654 GCA_044237215.1 Gaiellales bacterium | reverse complement strand
GCGTCCCGCCGATCGCATCGTTGGCGCTCGGGGCGTCTTCGGTCCGACTCATGGCAGCGCCTCGCGCAGCACGCTGGCCAGATGCAGGGTCCGCACGGGACTGCCCAGCCGGGAGAGGCGACCGCCAAGCTGGAGCAGACACCCGGGGTCAGCCGAGACGAGCAGGTCGATGCCCGCCTCCGCGACGTCCTGCAATTTGGCGTCGGCCATCGCCACGGAGACCTCGGGATAGCGACCGCTGAACGTCCCGCCGAAGCCGCAGCAGCGCTCCGCACCGGGTAGCTCGACCAGTTCGAGACCCGCAATCGCCCCCAACACATCGCGCGGTGCCTGCTTGATCCGCAGCTCGCGCAGCATGTGGCAGCTGTCGTGGTAGCCCACGCGCGCCGTCAGCCGAGGCTCCAAGGCGACGATGGCGTCGGTCTGCTCCGCGAGGAACGCCGACAGCTCACGCACGCGCCGGGCAACGCGTGTGGCCGCCGCCGCGTCGTCCGAGCCGTGAAACAGCTCGCGCCAGTGCAGGCGCACCATGCTCGCGCACGAGCCAGACGGAATCAGGATGGGATCGTCGGCACCGTCGTCGAGCGCTCGCAGCGTCGCCCGCGCGACCATCCGCGCCGGCCCATCGTGTCCCGCATTGAAGGCGGGCTGACCACAGCAGGTGGTGCGGGCAGCCTGCCGCGTCGCCACACCGAGGCGGGCGAGCACGTGCTCCGCGTCTGCCGTCGTCTGCTGCGCCGTCACGTCGCCGATGCAGGTCGGGAACAGGAGGGCGGTCGACATGGAGAAAGGGTACCCGTAGGGGGAGATCGCGAGGGCCCGCCCACCGAGGTGGACGGACCCTGGCGTTCCCCCACTCAGATTTCGCAGGTGCCCTGCGCGTGGCTCACCCGAGGGTGACGATTCGCGCATCGAGGGCGGTGGCACCGGTCGCAGTGGCCCGCAACGGATTGATCTCAACCTCGCTGATCTCGGGATGCGCGATTATCAGATCGCCAAGGCGCACCGCGATCTCCGCTACCCGTAGGCAGTCCACCGGCTCCTGTCCGCGCGCGCCCGCCAGCAGCGGATACGCGCGTAGCGTGCGCAGCAGGGCGGCGAGATGCGCGGCCTCAGTAGGTACCGGTGCGATCACAGCGTCGTCGAGGATCTCCACGAACACCCCGCCGACGCCAATCAGCACGACCGGCCCGAACGTCGGGTCGCGGCGGGCTCCGACGACGAGATCGACACCGCCGGACGGCGCCATCCGCTCGACCCAGATACCGTCGAGGGCAACCCCGGCGGCGGCCTCCACCCGGTGCTTCATCGTCGTGAAGGTCTCAGCGGCGACGGCCGGCGTGCTCACGCCGAGGACGACACCACCGGCGTCGGTCTTATGCAGGAGCTCAGCAGCGACGGCCTTCATCACGACCGGCGCACCGACGGCGTCCAGCGCGGCGGCAGCCTCCTCCGCGCTGGTCGCGAGCTGTCCCGGGGGGAACTCGATGCCGAGCTCGGCCAGCGCCGCCCGCGCCTCCGGATAGGCCGGACGGTCCCCGAGTGTCCGGTCCGGCACGCCCGCCGGCGCCACGCCCTGCACGATCGGCGGGCGGTCAAGCAGCACGAGTGCATCGATAGCCTGCTCGATCCGCGAGAACACGGGCACATCCACCTCGCGCAGACGGCGGATCGTGTCGTTGCCGCTCGCCTCTTCCATCGACTGCACGACGACCGGCTTGCCGGTCTCGTCGCTGCTACGGGCGATCGCCTCGGCGACCTCCATCTCCAGCGGCCCCGACTCGGGGTGGTAGGCGCCGTAGCCGCCGAAGTAGCCGGTCATGACCACCGCATCGACCTCATCGGCGCGCAGCATCGTGTCGACAAGACCATGAAAGTGCCAGAGCACCGAGGCGTCAGCACCCGCCAAGTCGACTGGATTGTTCGGCGCGTTGAGCTTCAGGAACGGCTGCAGCGCGTCCCTCGTGGCCGCCGAGAAGGTCGCCATCTCGAGGCCGGCCTCGATCACCGTGTCGCTCGAGACGACGCCATGACCGCCGCCGTCGGCGACGATGCCGATGCGGCGCCGACCGAGGGTCTTGCCAGTGCGCAGCGTCGAGACCGCGTCCACGAAGGCACCCGGGGTGTCGACCACAACGGCGCCGGCGTCGCGCAGGATCGCGCGCAGGACGCGCGACTCAGCCGCGAGGTTACCCGTGTGCGATGCCGCTGCGTGCGCACCCGCCGCCGTGCGGCCGCCGGCGAAGACCACGACCGGTTTGATTGCCGCTGCCTCGCGCACCGCGTCCGCGAAGTCCGCGCCGTCACGCGGCGACTCGACGTAGGCGCCGACCACCCGCGACGCCTCGTGGTGTGCGAAGTCGCGGATCATGTCGGCGAGCGTCAGATCGGCCTGGTTGCCGACGCTGGCAAAACGGGTCAGGCCCTGCCCCGAGCGCTCGAGCAGCAGCGCGACCTCAAGGGCGAGATTGCCGCTCTGCGTGGCGAACGCCAGATCGCCGGACGGGAACGTGCCGCCGTAGACGTTGAGCTGACCGAGGTCGTCGTAGAGGCCAAGGCAGTTGGGGCCGAGCAGCACCGCGCCGGCCGCCCGCACCTCTGCGACCAGCGACTCCTGCACGGCGAGGCCCTCGGCACTGGTCTCACCGAACCCGGACGTGATGATCACGAGCGCCTTGGCGCCAAGCGCCAGCGACTGCGTGACCGCGTCGGGCACGCCCGGTGCGGGCACGACGATCACGGCGAGATCGACGGGCGCCGCCACGTCGGCGATCGACGTGTGGACGGGTAGCCCGTAGAGCTCGCCACCGCGCAGGCTCACGAAGTGCGTGTCGCGAAGGTGCTGATGGTCGCCGAACGACTTGGATACCCACCCGCCCCACTTCAGCGTGTCTGCCGTCGCCCCGACGAGCAGCACACTCTTCGGCTCGAACAGTGGCGTGAGGTCACGGCACTGGATCAACGGAGCTCCTGGGGATCGACGGCGAGGGTGGCGGCGACGCCGCGCTTCACGAGGGCATTGGCCAGGATGACGCGCTGAATCTCGGAGGTGCCCTCCCAGATTCGATCCACGCGGAGCTCGCGCAGCAGGCGCTCAGCACTGTTGCGGCGCATGTAGGCGCGCCCGCCCCACGTCTGCACGGCGCGATCGGCGCACACGTAGGCGCGTTCGCTCGCGAACAGCTTGGCCATACTGGCCCGCGCGTGGACGAGCTTCGGCGCCGCCCCGTCGTCGAACATCTGCGCGCATTGATACGTCAGCAGACGCGCAGCCACGCAGTCAGCGGCGGAATCGGCCAGCGGGAAGCTGACGCCCTGGAACTCCATGATCGGCTGGCCAAACTGCTCGCGCTCGGTGGCCCAGGTGACAGCCTCATCGAGCAGGCGCTGCATCGCACCGACGCAGCGGGCGGCGATGTGGATGCGCTCCTCGACGAACCAGGCGTGCTGCCCCTCAGCCCCGCGGCCGATCTGGCTGGGCCCACCGAGCACCGCGCTCTCCGGCACGACGCAGTCGAGACGGTAGGTCGGGTGCCCATCGGGAAAGACGTGGGTGAACAGCGGGTCGTCGATGATCTCGACGCCGGGGCACGGCAGGTCGACCAGAAACAGCGTGGGCAGCAGATTGCCCGCATCGAGGACGTTGGCCATCACGATCAGGTAGTCCGCGTGATCGCCACTGGTGACGAACCACTTCTCGCCGCGGATCCGGAAGCCGCCCTCGACACGCTCTGCGATCGCCTTGATGCCGGAGGCATCTGAGCCGGCGTCGCGCTCGGTGACGGCGTAGGCATCGGCACGTTCGCCGGCCAGTGTTGGACGCAGGTACGTCTCAATCTGCTCGGGCGTGCCGAGCGCCAGCACGTTGTAGCCGCCGCCCATCAGCCACCAAAGGCCGTTGGTGATGCGTCCGAGCTCCTCGTGGACGATGACGTGCTCCATCATCTTCCAGCCCTGCCCACCGTGCTCGGGTGCGTGGTTGCCCCCGACCAGCTCCAGCTCGCGGGCCAGCCGGCGAATCTCCGTCTTGACGGCGTCGGGTACGCGGCCGCCCGCCTCTTCCGCGGCCACCTCGTGCGGGATCAGGGCGTCGGCGAAGCGGCGCGCGCGGGCGCGCAGATCCTGCTGTTCCGGGGTGAGGGAGAAGTCCATGGTGCTCCGATCAGTCGTCGCTGAGTACGATCAGCCCGTCGAGCGCGACACCCATGCCGTCGCGGATGACAAGCGGGTTGACGTCGATTTCGGCGACGCGGGGGAAGTCGTGGGCGACGCGGCCCAGGGCGACGAGCGTCTCGGCGACGATCACGACCTCCGCGTCGGCCAGGCGGTGCTGCAACGGAGCGACGGAGCGCACGAGGCGCTCCGCGTCGGCCTGCGAGATCGGCGCCAGCGCAGCCCGGGCGGTGTCGCCCACGGCCTCGGCCCAGGAGCCGCCGACACCGACGACCACGAGCGGGCCGTAAAGCGGGTCGCGCACGAGTCCGCACAGCACCTCGGTACCACCGCGAATCTCCTCGCAGACCAGCACGGGCGCGCCGATCTGCTCCGCAGCGGCCGCCGCTCGGTCGGGATCGGTGCAGCCGAGAATGACGCCGCCGTACTTCTCCTTGTGGGCGGGCCCATCTACCTTCACGACGACGGTGGCGCCGATCTCCGCTGCCGCGGCGTGCGCCTCGGCCGGGTTGGCGGCGCGCAGCTCCCGCGGCGCCCGTACGCCGTAGCGACCGAGCACGCTCTTCGCATCGGCCTCGGCGAGGTGTCCCGCCTCGCGCTCGAGCTCGGGACAGGCGGGTGTCTCCCAAGGCGCGGGAGGCTCCGGCTTGGTGGGACGCCACTCGGCGGCGCGGGCGATCGCTCGCATGCCCATCCCGGCGCCGATCAGTACCGGCACACCGCCGCGAGCCGCGTTCAGCACCGCAGTGTCGGAGGGGTCGGAGACCGCGGTCGACAGCACGGCGCAGAAGGTCTCGGTCTCGAGCGCTACATCCGCCATCGTCGTGCAGGCGTCCTCGGCGTTCTCGCGCTCGCCGTTGCTGAAGCGCCACGACTGATCGATGTTGATGACCACGTTGTCGACCTCGGGGTGCAACGCACAGCGCCGCACGAGGTCGGGCACGATCTCCTCCGGCTCACCGAAGGCCCAGTAGTCGATGGGGTTGTGGACGCCGTGAAACGGCCAGGCCGCATCGATCTCGGCAGCCAGGTCGGCTGGCAGCGTCATCAGCGGCATCCCGGCTGCGTCGGAGACGTCGGCGACCAGTTCGGCCTCACCGCCCGAGTTGGTCAGCAGCACGGTGCGCAGTCCTCGCGGCCGCCGCGGCGTGCCGAGCACCTCCAGCTGCTCGAGCCAGTCACCGTAGTCGTCAACGCGAATTGCTCCGTAGGAGCGGCAGAGGGCATCGAAGGAGCGATCGGAGCCGACAATTGCTCCGGTGTGTGCCATCGCGTTGCGCGCAGCGACCTCTGACCGTCCGACCTTGAGGATCACGACCGGCTTGCCCGCGTCCGCTGCGCGCTCAAGTGCCGCGCGGAAGGCGACCGGTCGGCGGACCGCCTCGAGGAAGAGTCCGATCGCCCGCGTGCGCTCATCCTCAACGTGGAAGGCGAGCCAGTCCGCGGCGTCGCGGCTCGTCTCCGAGCCGATCGAGACGACGTTCCGGAAGCCAACCCGCGGACCGAGTGCCAGCACGGCCTCGCCGATCGAGCCCGAACCGACGATCGCCGCCACGCCGCCATCCCGGAATCCCGCGCCGATCGTTCCCATCCACGGCGACGGACGCCCGGGCACGGCGATGCCCATGCAGTTGATGCCGACGCAGACAGCGTCGGCGGCGATCAGACGCTCGCGGACCGCCGCGCGGGCGATGTCGCCCTCTTCCCCGGCCGCCTCGGCGCCGAGGCCGGGAATCGAGAACACACGATGCCCAGCGGCGATCGCTTCGTCGAGCGCCGGCACGATCGTGCGCGGACCGAGCGCGATGGAGACCACATCCGGCTTGAAGGGCACATCGTGGATGCTCGGCACGCAACGATGCCCGGCCGCCTCCGTGCGCTTCGGATGGACGCCGATGACCTCGCCGCCGTAGGTGCTGAGATTTTCCAGGAGCGTGTGGCCGGGGCCGCGATCGGACGCGCCGACGACCGCGGCACGGCGGATGTCGAGCAGCGGAGCGAAGTCGGTGCGCAGGGCGTCGGTCATGGGTTCTCCAGGAGGGACTCGAGGTGCAGGGAGCGTTCCATATCGTCCGGAGCGAGGGCGAGCACGCCGGGGGCGAGTCGATACTGATCGCGCAGGATGCCCGCCAGGATCTCGGCCTCCGCGGGCACGACGCCCGAGGCGGTGCCGCGGTCGACCAGAGCCGTCAGCGCGGCCAGATAGGCCAGCCACGCGGCGGCGTCGCCGACCCGTATGAGCTCTGCGATTCGCGCCTCGCCGAGTTCGTCGGACGACTCGCCCAGCGCACCGGCGATGCGGTCGATCAGGAGCGGTCCGAGCCGCTCGACCTCAGGGGTCAGCCCAAGCCAATCGTGCCGGTCGAACCTACGCGTCGTCATCGATGCCGGGCACCGCGTCGCGCAGGAGATCATGGAAGTGGCCGACGGCGCGCTCGTTGTCGTTGAGGACGCCACGCGTGTAGGTCATCGAGCCGAGCC
>JBIIFR010000068.1:0-6665 GCA_044237215.1 Gaiellales bacterium | reverse complement strand
GACCCTGCCGTGGTCGGGACGTCCTTTGTGGAGAGCAGGTCCTTGTACGCGATCGGCACGCCACTCAGCGCAGCGCCGCCGCTCGCATCCTGCGCGCGCGCCGCCGCCAGCGTGCGCTCGGGGTCGACGTGCAGGTAGGCGTGCACCTCGGGATCGACGACGGCGATGCGGTCGAGGTACGCCTGCGCGAGCTCCTCGGCGGTGCACTCCCCCGCGCGCAGCAGGCCCATGGCGCGCTCGGCGGTGAGTCCGATGACATCGATGCCGGCCACTCAGGCGCCGATCGGCGGGACGCGGAAGCCGTCCGCGCTGGGGTCGGGGGCGTTGCGCAGGGCCTCGGCGCGCCGCACGCCGGGGCGGGCCACGTCGGGCCGCAGCGAGTCGGCGTTCTCGTGCGAGTGCTTCGTCGGCGGCACGTCCGCGATCGGCAGCGCCGCGATCGTGTTGACGTGCGCCAGGATGCTGGTCAGCTCACGCCCGAGCCGTTCGATCTCGGCGTCGTCGAGCCCGAGCCGCGCGAGGGTCGCGACGTGGCGCACCTCATCCGGGGTCAGCTCGACGTCCGCCATCTCGCCCTCAGCGACCGGCGGAGCGCTCGGCTGCGGCGATCGTGTTCTTCAGCAGCATCGCGATGGTCATCGGGCCGACGCCGCCGGGGACGGGCGTGATCAGCCCGGCCTTCGGCTGCACGGCGTCGAAATCGACGTCGCCGCAGAGGCCCTCCGGCAGGCGGTTGATGCCGACGTCGATCACCACGGCACCGTCCTTGACGCAGTCCGCGCCGATCATCTTGGGGCGGCCGACGGCGGCGACGAGGATGTCGGCCTGGCTGCAGATGCCGGGCAGGTCACGCGTGCGCGAATGGCAGATCGTGACGGTGCAGTCCTCCTTGAGGAGCAGCAGCGCCTGCGGCTTGCCGACGATCTCGGAGCGGCCGATGACGACGGCGTGTGCGCCCTTGAGCTCCACCCCGTACGCCTTGAGCAGCTCGATGCAGCCGGCCGGCGTGCAGGGCAGCGGCCCCGGCTGGAGCGTCATCAGACGACCCATCGCGTCGGCGGTGAGGCCGTCGGCGTCCTTGTCGAACGGGATGCGGTTGAGCGCGGCGTCGGTATCAAGGTGATCCGGCAGCGGCATCTGCACGATCATTCCGTGGATCGCCGGGTCGTTCGCGACCTCGTCGATCTGCGCGTGGAGCTCGTCCTGCGTCGTCTCCCGCGGCATCACGATCTCGAGGGAGTGCATGCCGGCCTCGTGACACGCCTTGTGCTTGTTGGCGACGTAGACCTGCGATGCAGGATCCTCACCGACGATGATCACCGCGAGCCCGGCGAGGATGCCGGCCTCGTCGTGGAGCTTCTTGGTGCGCTCCGCCACCTCGGCGCGAACCTTCGCCGCGACTGCCTTGCCATCGATCAGATTGTCCATGGGGCTAGGGTACCGACGCGGGTCGTCGCGCGGCTCAGTCGCCGGTGCGGATGAACTGGATGCGACCGACCGAGGTGGTCTTCTCGGGCGAGTCCCACGGTGCCACGGTGACGTCACAGACCGCGAGGGTCCGACCGGCGCGCAGGCAGCGGCCCGTCACCTTCAGCGGCGACAGGTCCGCCATCCGCAGAAAGTCGCTGCGCAAATCGACGGCGATCCAGGTCGCGGGCGCCTTCGCCATCACCGCGTACCAGCCGGCGGTGTCGACGAGCGTGGCGAGCGTGCCACCGTGCAGCATCGGTGGATCCTCGTAGCCGAGGGCGGCGTGGGTCGGATCGAGGCGCATGACGATGTCGTCGCCCTCGCGGCCGTGGTAGGCCAGCCCGATCGCGGTGTCGAGCGGAGAGTTCTCGTGGTCCTTCAGGGGATCATCCATGCGTGCAGCGTAGCCGCCGGCATGGCAGACTGCGCGGCAGCATCCAAGGAGGATTCCATGACCCCGAAGTCGACATCGTTCAACGATCCCCTGAGCCTCGAGCTCCAGGTCACCGGCCCCAAGCCCAACGCGACGCGTGGCGCCCCCGTTGAGTCGTCCCGGGTGCTGCACGAGGACGCCCACACCCAAGCCGGGGTCTGGGAATGCACACCAGGTGCCTTCGCCGCTCGCCGAGACGGCTACCGCGAGATCTTCACCGTCGTCGCCGGGAGCGGAGTTCTGCGCGATGAGGATGGCACGGAGACCGTGCTGACGCCCGGCGTGGCAGTGGCCACCCCCGAAGGCTGGGTCGGCGAGTGGGACATCACGGAGACGATCCGCAAGGTCTATGTGATCGCCTACACCGAGCCCACGTCGTAGCGGCTCGGCAGCGGGCACGCCGCCCCCTCAGGCCGGCGGCGTTTCGCCAGCTGCGCGTAGCCGCGCGCGCCCAAGCCGTGCAGACCCGGTAGATACAGCGCCCATGCGCCGAGCGCGCCGAGCGGCGTGCGGATGGCGATCGCCCGGACGGCATCGATCCCGAGCGCCACGTCGCCGTCCGGATAGCGCACGCGCAGTCCGTCGCCAAGCTGCCCACGCCCCACCTCCGGGTAGCGCTCGACGGCCACGGAGTAGCCCAGGTCGTCGAGGCGCCGCAGCCAGTCGAGGCGGCGCACCCAGCGCACGCTGTTGCGGCACATGCCGCAGGTGTCGTCGTAGACCACGATCGGTCGCATGTCCGTCACTTCGCGACGGAAGGCGCGGGAGCCCACTCGAGCCCCGCGGTCCGGGCCGCAGCCACCACCAGTTCGCCGAACCGCTCCCGGTCCTGCAGCTCGACGGGGAAGGCTGGCACCCACGCAATCCGCTCGACGCCGCGGAGGTCGCGTAGCGCCTCCGCGGTCGCCCAGTGCAGGTCGGGCCCGATGCGCACGTCCTCGGCGCCGGCCTGCGCCAGCAGCGGCGCGACCTGCGCGGCAGCCGGTCCGACCAGCACGATCCGGCGCCCGGCCCGCGCAAACTCGACGCAGGCCTCGCGCAGAAGCCGCTGCTCGCCCGGCGCGGCGTGCAGCTGACCGGCCCCACCCTCGGCGACGCCGCCCATGATCAGCACGGCCGACCGATCCGGCAGCGCGCGCACGAAGGCGGCCGCCTTCCCCGGAGTCGCGGCCATCCCGTCGTGGTGCACCGCGACCGTCCCGACCCGGCCGATGCATTCCCCGCGCCAGCTCGGCGTACGAAACGCGTCGATGTCCTCCTGCTCGATCTCGACACCGAGTGCATCTCGCACGACGGTCACCGCGCAGGCGACGTTGCCACGGTGATGCGGTGCGACCGTGCTGGACTGCGCGAGCGGCTCGTCGGCATCGAAGCGGAAGACCTGCACGTCCTGCCGCGGCACCAGGGCCACCGCATCCACGGGCAGCACGGCGATGTCCCCGGGCCGCTGGTGGAGCAGGATGCGCTGTTTCGTCGCGAAGTAGCGGCCCTCCCCGCCGTGCAGCTCGGCGTGGTCCGGGCTGAGCGACGTCACGGCCGCGATCGGCGGGCTCGTTGACATGTAGGCCAGGTGCGTGCTGGTCAGCTCCAGTACGAGGGCGTCGGGTGCGCGGCCATCGACGAGGTCGACCAGCGTGTCGGCACTCGGCCAGGCGTTCTCGGCCCGACCGGTCGGCGGCACGAGCACGTCCCAACCGGCGGCCTCGAGGAGGTGCGCGATCAGACGCGTGGTCATGGTCTTCCCCGCCGTACCCGTGACGCCGATCACCGGGGTCGACCACTCGTGCAGCACGAGGTCGGCGAGACAGCCGACGTGAATGCCACGCTCGCGCGCCTGCACGACGTGGTCCGCCGTCTCGGCCGTCCAGCAATCGACCAGCAGCATGTCGGCGCGCTGGGCGGCCGCCGCGCGCTCGTGCACCAGCGTGCAGCCCTCGGGCAGGTCGGCGTCGGGAGCGTGGTCGGCGATCCACACGTCCGCGCCGCGATCGCGCAGGAGCGCCGCGAGCGCCGCGCCATCGCGGTCGAGCCGGTCGAGGACGACCCGCCGGCCGGCGATCTGCTCCTCGGCGTAGGGATTCACCGTGGCGCCGTCTGGATGTCGAGCTGATGCATACGGGCCTCCTGAAGGTGTGCTCGAACCCGGAGACCGCTGGGGTCTCCGGGGTGCGAGAGGCGACGACCAGAATCGAACTGGTGTGGACGGCTTTGCAGGCCGCTGCCTAGCCACTCGGCCACGTCGCCGGACCTGCGGATCTTACGCGCAGTCGCGTACTCGCGGGCTCAGGACTTGAGCAGATGGAACGCGTGCGTCCACGAGCCGTCCTTCAGGTGCGTGCTCACGCACCAGCCGCTCGCGCCGCGGTAGCGACCGCTGCCGCCCGTGATCGGCCGGATCGTGCGGGACGAGGTGGCGATCGTCGGTGCCGATAGTGCGTAGACGGCGATGCCCTGAACGACGATCTGGTTTGAGAGGTTCCCGATCGTGAAGATCAGCGTCCCCATCCGGATCTCCTTGCCGGCCGTGGGCCGCTGCGACTGCGTCGTGACCAGCTCCGCCTGCAACGAGCCGATCCGCCGGTCGCCGCCCGCTGCGGTGATGCCGATCGCGCCGAGACGGCGGTCGCCGACCCCAGTGCCGGGAGCCCCCTCGTCGAGGTAGGTGAGCACGATCGGGCCGTGGTCGACCGTGACGACGGTCGGCGCCGCGGCGAGCGCCACGGACGTGGCTGCGAGCAGCACGGCGAGGGTCGTGAGCAGGATGAGCAGGCGATGACGCACAGGGCCTCCGGGGGCGATGATCGGGACGACGTGCCCGTATTCAACCAGTCCGCGCCACCCGTACCTGCAGGACTGCCCTCGCAGCCACTGCGCTGCGTCAGGAGATCAGAGCGACTCGGCCAGCGCCCGTTCCAGTACCAGGCTCGGCGGCATCCGCGACATGCCCTTCATCGCGGCGTCGGCCTCGTGCATACAGCTCATCGCGCGGCTCGCGTCGGCGGGGGTCCAGTGGCCCACGGCGACGAGCATCTTCTGCGCGCGGAACGGTGCGACGCCGAGCTGCTTGGCGAGCGCCTCCTTGCTGGGCCGGCCGTCCTCGGCCAGCTCGACGGTGCGCCGCACGAGTTCGACGTGACGGGTGATCTGCGGCAGCACGCGATGCGGCTCCATGTCGCCAGCGAACAGCTTCGTCAGCTCGCGCACCGCGCTGCGGCGATCGCGCTGCGTGATCGCGTCGAGCAGCGCCCAGGGCGCGTCGTCGTGGCGGGCGGTGACCATCGTCTCGACGATCGCCACGTCGATCTCCGCGCCGTTGGCGAACGTCGCAAGCTTCTCGAACTCGCCCGTGATCTCCTCGGGGTTGTCACCGACGAGTTCGGTGAAGCGCAGCATCGCGTCGGGCTCCAGACGCACGCCCAGCCGCTCAGCCTCCTGACGCGCGAAGACGGCGCTCTTGGGCGCCTCGAACAGCAGGATCGCGTTCTTGCCGCCGGCCTTGGCGACGGCCTTGAGCAGCGGGTCATCCTTGCCCCAGACCGGCTTGCGGGGATCGGCCGGAGCGTCGATCACCACCACGAGCGTGGTTGCCGGGCTCGGCTGCTCGACGTAGGCCAGCAGCGGGTCAAGCCGGCCGGCGCGGCGCGGCTTCACCCAAGCGTCGCAGCCCTCGACGATCACGAGCCGGTGCTCCGCGAAGAGCCCCTGCTGCAGGCACGCGGTGGCGACGTCGGCGGGCTCGCAGGCGCTGGCGTCGAACTGCTCGACGGCGTCGGCCGCGAAGCGGTCGCGCAGGCGCTCGAGGGCGCGCCGGACCTTGCCGCGGTCTGTCCCGCCGACGAGGTAGACGGGTGCGAGGGCCGGGTCGGACACCCCTGCATCCTAGTGCCGCCGCCGCAGGGCGAGACCGGCTGCCCCGAGCGCGAGCAGCGCCGGCAGGAGCCACGACGGCGTCGCCGCCGCCAGCCGCGCCCCAATCCACGCGCAGCGCAGGATCCACGCAGCTGGCCACTGTGAACACCACGCGATGCCGGCGCCGGCGCTCGGCGCCAGCGGCGTGACCAGCATGGCGAGCAGTGCGCTCCACAAGGCCAGCGGCACGGCCGGCGCCGCCAGCAGGTTGGCGGGGACCGCAGCGAGGACGGTGGCGCGGCCGAAGTGCCACCACGAGATCGGTGCGGTTGCGAGCGTCGCCGCGGTGGTCACCGCCACGGCGCCGACGATCACCTGCGGGATACCCAAGGCTGTGGACCACGGCCGCACCCGCGGGGCGATCAGGAGGATGGCCGCCACGGCCGCAAACGAGAGTTGCAGGCCGGGGTCCCCGATTGCATGCGGATTCCACGCGAGCAGGAGGCCGAGCCCGAGGCCGAGCGCCCGCCAGGCGTCGCGCGGCCGCCCCAGCAGCCAGACGAGGCAGCCGACGACGCCGGCGATCCCCGCGCGCACGACGCTGGCCGAGAGGCCGACGACGCCCATGTAGAGGATGATCGCGCCGATTGCGAGCACCACGGCCTGCCGGCGTGTGCCGCCGACACACCACACGAGGAGCACCACGAGCGCGATGAGGAGCGCCACGTTCCCGCCGGACACCGCCAGCAGATGTGCGAGGCCCGACGCACGGAAGGCCTCGACGGCCGGAGCGCTCATGCCGGCGCTGCCGCCGAGCGCCAGGCCGACGTCGACCTGCGCCGCATCGCCACGGCCAGCCGGTGCCAGCGCCACGAGCGCGCGCACGCGGGCACGATCGGCCACGCCCCAAAGC
>JBIIFR010000067.1:0-6719 GCA_044237215.1 Gaiellales bacterium | reverse complement strand
GCGACAGAACAGTGGGCGCACGTAGGCCTCGACGAAACCCGGGTAGTCGAACGCGTTCTGCAGGCCGCCGGTGCGGGCCTCCGTGCGCAGCGCGTTGCCGTAGTCGAACACCTCGGCGCCGCGCTGCTTGAACTCGATCATCGCCTGCACGTGCCGGACGATCGACTGCCGCGCCAGATCGATGTACTTGTCGGGGTGCACCTCGCGCAGATCCTCGGCACCCTCGACGCTGAAGCCGACGGGGATGTAGCCGACGAGCGGGTCGTGCGCCGAGGTCTGGTCGGTGACGATGTCGGGCAGGAAGTTCCGGTCGAGCAGCGCCGGCAGCACCTCGGCGGCGTTGCCGAGCAGGCCGATCGAGACCGCCTCGCCGTTCCGGCGCGCCTCCTCGACCCGAACGATCGCCTCGTCAATATCGTCGTAACGCTCGTCGCAGTAGCGCTCGCGGATGCGGCGATCGATGTGGTCGGAATCGATCTCCACGCAGAGCGCGACGCCGCCGTTCATGGTGACGGCCAGCGGCTGGGCGCCGCCCATGCCGCCGAGGCCGGCGGTCAGCACGATGCGGCCCTTGAGCGAGCCGCCGAAGCGCTGCTCGGCGATGGCGGCGAACGTCTCGTAGGTGCCCTGAACGATGCCCTGTGAGCCGATGTAGATCCACGAGCCGGCGGTCATCTGGCCGTACATCGTCAGCCCCATCGCCTCGAGGCGCCGGAACTCCTCCCACGTGCCCCACTCCGGTACCAACAGCGAATTGGCCAACAGGACGCGTGGCGCGAGCCGGTGGGTCGGGAAGACGCCGACGACGCGGCCGGACTGCACGAGCATGGTCTCGTCGTCCTCCAGGCGCTTGAGCGTGGCGACGATCTGGTGGAAGTCAGGCCAGGAGCGCGCGGCCTTGCCGGTACCGCCGTAGACGACCAGCTTCTCCGGCGCCTCGGCCACGTCCGGGTCAAGGTTGTTCATGAGCATGCGGAGCGCGGCCTCCTGCAGCCAGCCCTTGCAGGTGAGCTCCGTACCGCGCGGTGCGCGAACGACGGGGGGTGTCTCCGACATGCCGAATCCTCCAGAACCGAGACGGGACAGGGACCTGCCCGTGATGCAGGCAGCCTACCTGTCGCCGAACGAGACGAGAGCGTCTGCGCCCACCCCGCGCGGCACGACTCGCAACCCGCCGGTATGCCCGGGCCGACCGCGGCTAGCGCGTCCTCGCCGCAGAGCCTGTTCTATACTCGCGCCGTACGCGGATGTAGCTCAGTTGGCTAGAGCGTCGCCTTGCCATGGCGAAGGTCGTGGGTTCGAGTCCCATCATCCGCTCTCGCAAAAGCCCCGCTCCGGCGGGGCTTTTCCGTTTCTCAGCCCAGCGCCTCGCGCCCGTGCGGGGCGTCCCAGTCGAGCGCCGGCCCCGCGGGGATGATTCCCGTCGGATTCAGCTGCAGGTGCGTCGTGTAGTAGTGACGCTTGATGTGATCGAGGCGCACGGTGTCACGGATATCGGGCTGCTGGTACAGATCGCGGAAGTACGGCCCGAGGTTCGGGTAGTCGCTGATGCGCCGGATGTTCGTCTTGAAGTGGCCGACGTAGACGGGATCGAAGCGCGCCAGTGTCGTGAACAGCCGCCAGTCGACCTCGGTGATCGCCGGGCCCATCAGGTAGCGACGCGAGGCCAGGCGGTCGTCAAGCTCGTCCAGCATGGCAAACAGCTTGATAACGGCCTCGTCGTAGGCCTCCTGCGTCGCCGCGAAGCCCGTTTTGTAGACGCCGTCGTTGACCGCGTCGTAGATGCGCTCCTCGAGTGCATCGAGCTCGGGGATCAGCGCCTCGGGCCGCAGGTCGAGCCGTACGTCGGTGAACGAGTCGAACGCCTTGTCGAGCATGCGCATCACCAGCGCGGACTCGTTACAGACGATCGTGCGCGTCTCGCGGTCCCACATCGTTGGGACCGTCACGCGCCCCTCATAGGTTGGATCCGCAATCGCGTAGGCCTCGGAGAGGAAGCGAAAACCCTCGTAGGGCTCCGTCTCTGAGCCGACCGGGTCGCCGAAACCCCACCCCCGCTCGTCGCGATACGGATTGACGACGACCATCGGCACCACATCCTCAAGGCGCTTGAGGCGACGCAGGATGATGGCGCGATGCGCCCACGGACAGGCGTACGAGACGTACAGCACGTAGCGATCGGCCTGCGCCGGGTAGTTCGTCGTGCCGTGCGGGCAGACGTGGTCCAGAAAACGGCTCTCCTGGCGCACGAAGTGCCCTGCCCGATCGGTCTCGCGGGGAAACTGGGTCGGGATACTGCTCATGCCGACACCCTAGCGCGCGCTGTCGTGTCTGCGGGTGCGCCTCTGCAGGCATCGTCGCACGGTACGTTCAGGCGCCACGCCCAATAGGATCACGCTGATGCAGATCTCCAGCACACGGCTGATCGTCTTGATCTGCGCCTTGGCGGCTCTTGCAGAGGTCGTGTTCTTCTCTGCACTCGCGCCACTCCTGCCGTCGCTTGACCGTCAACTCGGGCTTGGCCACGTCACGGCCGGCCTGCTCGTGGCCGCCTACGGTGTCGGCTACATGCTCGGTGCATACCCGGGCTTGCTGATCTCCTCGGCAAAGGGACCACGCGCAACAACGCTCGCTGGCACACTCTGCGTCGTTGCGGGTACGGCAACGTTTGCCTTCGGTGATCAGGTCGCGATCCTGTTTGCTGGTCGCGCCCTGGTGGGGTTCGGTGCAGTGCTTGTGTACACGGGAGCACTCTCCATCGCGAGCGAGGTGGCAGGCGCCGATCATCGCGGTGAGGCCATCGGGACGGTCTACAGCGGCAATGCTGCTGGCTCAGCACTTGGACCTCTCCTGGGAAGCGCAGCTGAGGCCTTCGGTCGTGGCGTTGTCTTTGGCGCAGTCGCCGCCGGCCAAATCGTCATTGCGATCCTCGTGTCGCGACTCCCCAAACTGCCGCCCACACCCCACGCACCACTCACCGAGATACTGAGCCACCTACGCTCGCCGCGTGTGCGCATTGGGCTTTGGATTACGAGCTTGCCGGGCTTTGCGATCGGCGTCCTTGTGGTCTCTGCTGCCTATCGCCTCGACGAGATTGGCTCCTCATCCCTGGCCATTGCCGTTGCCTTCAGTGGTATCGCCATCATCAACGTCTTCGCAAACCCCGTGGTCGGTCGTCTCAGCGACCGCCTTGGTCGCCGCACTCCCCTGCTGTATGCGCTCGTACTGACCACCATCACGTTGATCGTCATGGCGCTCCTCGCCGTCGAGATTCCGGCGATCATTCTCATCTCTGTGACGGGGGCATTGGTCATGGCCGTCGCAGGCCCGGGCCTTGCGCTCGTCGCCGATGCAATCAATGACCGCGACGGCGATTCGACCCAGGCCACCTTCTTGATGAACATCTGCTGGGGACCAGCAGCAGCGCTTGGCGCGGCGCTCGCGGGCATGTTCCACAGCACGCGCGGTGCTGAACTGTCAATCGGCATGCTGGCGTGCGTTGCGTTCGCCTCAGTCGTGCTGACCTACCGCTACGCCCGCTAGCGACGAAGCCGCGCGCGCCAGACCTCTTCGACGGGCCACTGCGATGCCCACTCGGCCGTGATGTGCGTGTAGCGGGTCGTCGCGTCGGGTTGCACATAGAGCTCGATAATGTCCTCGACCTCGAAGCCACACGAGCGCAGCAGGCGCAGCTGGTCGCCGTGCGAGAGATGAAACTCGACAGAGTCGTCGTCAGGCCAGTCGAACCGATGCATGCCCCGTTGCGGGCGCAGCAGTCGATCGCTCGCGACATCCGTCTCGAGATCACCGAGACAGAGGACGGAGAGCACGGAGTTGACCAGGAAGATCAGCTCGCCGCCGGGACGCAGGATGCGGGCTGCTTCAGGGATCCACGCGTACGGGTCGCACCAGATGCTGGCGCCGTACTCGGAGATTGCGAGGTCGAAGCTGTCGTCGGGGAATGGAGTTTGCTCGGCATTCCCGTGATGCAGTGGGAACGAGAGGTCGTGCTCGGCTTGGAGGCGACGTGCGGTTGCGAGCTGCGCCTCAGAGTTGTCGATGCCAACCGGGCGGGCACCGCGCCGCGCCAGCCAGGCAGAGACATAGCCCGTGCCGCACCCGAGCTCGATGGTGTCGAGACCATCAACCGTAGCCGGCAGTACGCCAACCTCAGTCTCAGGGTTACCAAAGAGTCCCCAATTGGGATCTTGCGTCCATTCACGCTCCCCCTCGGCGACGTAGTCCGCCGCCCAGACGTCCCATTGGCGACGGTTACTCGCGACGTGGTCGGGAACCTCGCTCACGCGTCAGGGCTCCAGAGGCCGGCGATGGCCGCCTCGGCGATCGCCTCGGCACTGAGGTCGTACCACTCGTAGACCTCGGGCTGCGAGCCGCACTGGCCGAAGCGGTCGACACCGAGCGGGATCAGCGGCGCGGCGAAGGCGGAACCCAGGAACGACAGCGCGTGCGGCGCGGCATCGTGCACGGTGACGAGCGGCACCCCACGCTCTTCGGGCAGCACCAGGCGCTCGAGGATCGAGGGATCGCTGAGGCGACCACTACGCAACGTGTTCGTGCGCGTCCGCAATGCGCGGAAGAGGCGATCGGGGCTCGTGACGTTCACAATCGAGGCGCCAATGTCCTCGGCCGCCAGCAGCTCGCGAGCCGCGAGCGCCTGCGGGATCATCGCGCCGCACGCGGCGATCACGACGCGGGAGTCGGGCCCGCCGACCTCGGCCTCGGCCAGGCGGTAGCCGCCGGCCAGCACGTCATCGCGCAGCGCCGCCCGATCACGGCGCTCGAGCAGTGCCACGAACGGATCCTGAGCGACCGGCGTGGTCGACAGCCGCAGGTAGTGCGCCTCACCGTCGGGCAGCACGATGTCGCGCAGCCCGTGCAGCATCACCCACTCGGTCTCGAGCGCGTAGCAGGGCTCCCACATCGTCAGCCCGGGCAACTCCATACCGATCGACGCGGTGATCGACGACTGGTGTGCACCGCCCTCGCGCGACAGCGAGATACCCGACGGCGTACCGGCGAAGACAAAACGTGCACCCGAGTAGACCGAGTAGATGAGGGCATCCAGACCGCGGCAGACGAACGGGTCGTAGACCGTGCCGACGGGCAGCAGCTGCTGCCCGTGCAACTCGGCACTGAGCCCGAGTTGGCCAAGCAGGAGGAAGAGGTTCATCTCGGAGATGCCGAGCTCGATGTGCTGACCCTTCGGCGACGGCTCCCACTTGAGCGGACCGGCGTCCTCGATCTCGAAGACCTCCTCGACCTCGGGGCTGAACACGCCGCGCTTGTTGATCCAGCCGCCGAGCCCCGTCGAGATGGAGACATCCGGGCTGGTCGTGACCAGGTTGCGCGCCACCTCCTCCACGTTGGCGATGTCCTGGAGCACGCGGGCGAAGGCATCCTGACTCGACGTCGTGCGAGACATGACCGGTCCGAACTCGTTCGGGATGGCATAGGGATCCACGCGCCGGGCGGGCGCGGCGTGCCGCTCGCTCAGTCGCTCGGCCGACGCCAGGCAGAGCCGTCCCTCGGCTGTCGCAGGTGCGAAGCTCGCCCATTCGTCCGTCGGGTCAGCGAGCTCCCCACGCAGCTCGTCGACCTGCGGGGTCGTCAGGAGCGCCGAGTGGTTCATCGGGTGGCCGGCGATCGGCAGCCCCCAGCCCTTGACGGTGAAGGCAAAGATGACGGTGGGCCGCTCCGGGTCGGCGTCGGCGCGCTCGAGGGCGGCGATCATGTCGCCGAGGTCGTGGCCGCCCAGATCGCCGATCAGCGCCGGCAGAGCTGCATCCTCGTAGGCCTCGAGGACGCCAGCCAGTGCCTTGCGCTCGCCGGCGGGCGCGTTGTCGACGACGAGCTTGCGGATATCGGCACCGCTCTTGCGGAGCAGGCTCTGGTACTCCGGGTTCGGCATCGCGTCGATGCGCCGCTCCAGCGATTCGCCACCATCGCGCGCGAAAGCCTCGCGCAGCCGCGTGCCGTACTTGACGATTTCGACCTGCCAGCCATGGTCGCGGAAGACGTGCGTGAACTCCTGCGAGCGAACCCCGGGGATCACGCGATCGAGACTCTGCCGGTTGAAGTCGACGATCCACGTGAGCTGCCCGAGACCGCGGGCGGCCGGGTCGGCCAGCGCCTCCCAGATGTTGCCCTCGTCGAGCTCGGCATCACCCAGCAACGCGACGAAGCGGCTCCCCGGCTCAACGTCGAAGTGGGCGCTGACGTACCGATCCACCACGCTGGCGAACAGCGGCGCAGCGGCACCGAGACCGACGGATCCGGTCGAGAAGTCAATCGGATCAGGGTCCTTGGTGCGTGACGGGTAGGCCTGCAGACCACCGAACCCACGCAGCTGCGTCAGGTACTCGCGATCGAGGCGCCCGAGCAGGTAGTTGATCGAGTGGAGGACCGGCGAGGCGTGCGGCTTGACCGCGACGCGATCGCCCGCCTTCAGCCAGTGGAAGTAGAGCGCCGTCATCGCCGTCACCATCGATGCTGACGAGGCCTGGTGACCGCCGACCTTGAGCTGGTCATCCGACGGGCGCTCGTGGTTGGCGTAGTCGATCATCCGCGTCGCGAGCCAGAGCACGCGGCGCTGAATTGAGGCCAGCGTCTCCAGTTCATCGGCGGTGGGCGCGGCGCGCGGCGGAGAAATGGCCATGCCGGAAGCCTACCGGCTGTCCCTGCCGCACGGAAGGCGCCGA
>JBIIFR010000065.1:0-6753 GCA_044237215.1 Gaiellales bacterium | reverse complement strand
GTCCGTGCTGTCCGAGGACATCGCCGCGCGCGATCGCCAGATCGAGGTCGGCGAGCGCCAGCGCGATCTCGTCGACGACCTCGGCATCCTCGGCGCAGCCGCCGACGAGGATCGCGAGCTCACCCCGCGGCAGCCCGCCGACGGCCTCGATCGCGCGCCGGAGGTTGGCCGCGATCACGTCGCGCTTGGCGGCCCGGCGCAGGCGACCCCACAGCTCGGGAGCGAGATTCGCCGTCAGCGGATCGAGCGAGCCCTCACGCCGCTCCGCTACGCAGAGATGCGCGACGGTGTGCGCCGGAGCCGGGTGGTGGAGGAACGTCCGGCTGCCGTCCTCGTGCCGCAGGATGAACGGGGTCTCGACGTGGACGCTCGGCAGCTGCTTGGCCCGCTCGGCGCGCAGCGGGTCGATGCCGAGCAGCGCGCCACAGATACGGTCGACGAGCAGGCCCGCACCCGCGGCGGCGACCGCCCGCGCGTCACCGTCGAGCTCCACGTGGAGATCGACCGTGCCGCCGCCGATGTCGATCACGATCGGCGCGCGGCCGGCGCCGGGCGTGGTGGAGGCTCCCGCCACCGCCGCGGCGGTCTCGGCCGCGACGACGATGATCTCCGCGTCGGTACGCTCGGCCAATGCGCGTTCGAGCTCGCGGTCGTCGCGCTCGGCGAGTACGGCGAGGCCGACGGCCCGGCGGCGGTGCAGCTGGAGGGCGAGTGCGGCGTTGTCATCAGCGGCCGGCAGCGGCGCCCAGAACACGTCGAGCAGGCGAGCGTCCACGCCCTCGACGGCCGCCACGCCACCGAGCCCCGGTGGGTGGGTGCCGACGTCGATGGCAACCGTCGAGCCGTCGCGCAGCGTGGCGCGCCGCGCCTCGGCACGGGCCGAGCCACCCCCGGAGGCCTCGCGGCGGATGGCGATGCCGGCGCGATGGCCGACCAACGCCCGCGCCGCATTGCGCGCCCCGCGCGCCCGCTCGGGATCAAGGGACAGCAGCACCGCCAGACGCAGGGGGTCGGCCAGCTGGACGACGGTGCTGCCGAGCGGGGCCACCTCGACGGCGGCCCACGCGCCGCGCGGCAGGGTGGCCGCGTCGGCGACCTCGTCGATGATCGGGAGGCTGCGATCGACGCGGTTGCCGATCAGAACGCCGTCGTCATGGCTGACGACGAGGGCCACGATCTGCCAGCCGCGCTCGCGGGCGTCATTGAGGAGTCGGGCGGCATCGTCAAAGTCCACCGCGCCGACGATCGGGATCACCGGCACCGCTGCTGGCGTACCGGTGAGCTCGTCGAGATCGACCAAGCGGCCCGCGGCGGCGCCGACGCCGGAGGGCGTGGAGCTGGCCGGACGGGCGATGCCGACGCCGCCGAGGTCCTCCGTGTCGTCTGCCGACAGCTCGCGCAGGCCCGTCTCGACCGGGTGCAGATCAGCGAGGAGGATGCGGCCCGGCTGCTCGCCGAGGCGGCGGCCAGCACGCTCGATCAGGTCGAGCACGCCCTGTGCGCTCGCGGCCGTCCCCTTCGCCCCCGTCGTAGGACCGCGCGTGACGCCGAGATGCTCCGGCGCGCGACCGGGAATCAGACGCGCGAGCGCAACCTCCGTCGTCGCGTTGCCGACATCAACGCCCGCGACGAGCACGTCAGTGGATCAGCCCGCGTCGGCGGTAGTGCACGATCGCCTCGCGGACCAGGGCGGAGCAGCGCTCGCCGCCGCCCGCCTCGAGCTCGGCCGCGATCGCCTCGAGTTCGGCCACCGACGAGCGCCCGGGACGCAGCGCGTCGTAGAAGCGCAGCACGTCGTCGTCGGAGAACAGCGCCAGCTCGGCCCCGCGCCGCAGGTTGTCGGCGAGCTGGGGGTTGCCGCCCCGCTCGGCGAAGTCGGCCTGATGCCGCAGCGTGGCAGGATCCACGGCAGCATCCGCCGCGGTAATCGCGCCCGTGCGGATCCCGTCGACCGTCAGCTCGTCGGCGGCCCGCCCGGTCTGCGAGCGCACGTCAGCACGGTTGTGCTCGCCCAGGGGGTAATTCAGCTCGGCCACGACACCTCCACCGCCTGTGGCTCGCCGGGGCGCAGGCACAGGCTCTCGCGGTTGATCAGCGCGACGACCTTCGCGTGGTAGCGAGGCCCCATCGGCTCGCCGGACTCGGGCAGGAGCACCGGCGACGGCTTCTCGCCGCGGGCGTGGCGGGCGGCGTTGCGGCCCATCAGTCGGTAGCGCGAGGCGTCGATCAGCGGGGCCATGCTGAGCAGCTCGAGGTTCGCGAGCACCGGCAGGTCGGCTCGGTGGATCAGCGCCGTGCCCTTGCCCTGGATGGCGAGTGCGACGCCGCTGCCCGAGAGGTTTGCCGCCGTCCAACCGACCATGCCGAGGTCGAGCGAGTGGGTGACACGCACGACGCGTGCGGCCACGCCCTCTTCCTCGATCCCCGCGAGCAGCTGGCGCAGCACCTCTGCGACCGTGAGCCCCGACAGCGTCAGCCAGACGTCGCGACCGAAGGCAGGGGAGAGGCCGATGACGACCTCGTCGGGACGTGGGCGCACGGCGGCCGGACCCGTTTCCACGAGCACCACGCAGCCGGCGTGCGGAGCCTGCTCGGCGAGCAGCTCCTCGTGGGTCCGTTCCTGACGCACGCGCGCCATCTCCTGTTGCCGCTGAGGCGACGGGCGGTAGCCCGTGCCCGGCCCGGCGTAGTCGTTGGGGTCGGTCAGCGCGCTCAGCACGCGCATGTCCTCGTCGAAGATCGCGGAGGTCTGCAGGTGGTCGCCGAAGAGGCGCTGGCGGGTCATCTCGAGCACCCGCTCGGCCTCCAGGTCGAAGCCGCGAATTGCCAGCGCGCGGACGACGTCGATGGCCGTGAGCTCGCGCTCGATGATCGCATCGCCGGCCCGGGCCGTCTCGTCAGTCTGGTGCTCGGCCACGTCGAGACTGCCGTGCGCCGACACCACACGCTCGAGCTCGTCGTCGGGGAACGTCATCAGGTCGAGCTCGTCCAGGACGGCACGGCAGGCCTCGGCGGCGCGCCGGCGCAGCGGCAGCAGGGTCGCGTCGTCCTGCGACCGCAGCGCGCCCTCGAAGCCCCAATCGCGCTGCACCATCAGGTAGTCGTCGATGTCCTCCGCGTTGAAGTTCGAGGCACCGAAGGCGTTGTCGTAGCTCGGAATCGAGCCGAAACCGCTGAACAGGAAGTCCGACCCGGCCAAGAGCAACGGCAGCGTGTGCGCCGTGCGACGGATGTCCGACGCGCTCATCTGGGTGTCGTTGCCCGTGCACGACTCGAGCCCGTAGAGGGTCGCCATCACGTTCTCGGCGAGGATCTCGCGCATGCCGTTGGGGACGGAGCCGGTGACGTTGATGCCGTCGATGCCGCCGTTTTGCGTGCCCTGCGAGCCGGCGGCGCGGGTCACGGCCACGCAGCGCGCCTCGAGGTAGAGCAGCGACTTGCCCTCCGCCGCGCCCATCAGCACCTCGGCGCCCGAGCCCGACGTGAAGCGCATCTTGAGGCCGCGCGAGGCGTACGAGGCGGCGAGCAGCGACTTTGACCACGGTGTGTCGTCGCCGTCGAGGAAGACCCGCTCGGTGCCGTAGACCGAGACGGTCTCGGCGTAGGTCGTGAGTCCGCGCAGGCCGAGCTCGAGCTCGGTCTTCTCCTCGACGGAGCACTGCGTGAGCGCGCCGGGAGCCGCGACCTGGCTGCCGATCAAGAGGGCGAGGGCAACCAGCGGCGCGTCGCGTAGGACGGGCACCGTGGCCTCGAGCTCCCGAAAGCCGAGCGCCACCGCGCTCGCCGCGTCGGCGGCGATCAGCAGTGGGTGGTCGATGCGATTCGTCACGTGCGCCTGGATCGACGGCGTGCGGCGGGCGCGCATCTTCGCCATCGCCTGCATCAGTTCCAGCGGGCTCAGCAGGCCGAGCACCCGGGCGACCTTGGCCGGTGTCATGCCCTCGACGAGCCGTAGGATCTCGGTGCGCGGCGTCTCGTACCCGCAGATCATGCGCGCGAAGGCGAGGTCATCGATCGCCATCGCCTCCTCCGCCACGGCTACGTTGATGCCGTGGGCGGCGAGGAAGGCATCGATCAGGTCGAAGTCCGCCTCCTGCACACCGTCAAGCTCGACCACGCGCCCCGCGTCGATGCGGATCGACGGCGTCGGGTCGTTGGGACTGTCGAAGGCGATCAGGCCCAGCTCCGGGTACTCGGGCACGACCACGTCACGGCTGATCGGCTGCGCCGCGGCGAACGCGCTTCGCTTGGATTCCCCGGGGGTGGCTGCCATGGCGCGATCCTACCGGTTTCCGCTGCTGTCAACAGGGGTTCGTCAGCATGCTGACGGCAACCGCTGCGCGAACCTGCCACGATTCTGGTCATGGCGGCAATGCGCGCAGGAGTGGCTCAATCGACGGTGCTCGCCGTCGTCGGTGATTCGGCCAGTGGCAAGACCACGCTGACGCGCGGCCTCGCCCGGGTGCTTGGTGAAGAGCAGGTGGCGCAGGTGCCGTCCGATGACTACCACCGCTACGACCGCGCGCAGCGCAAGGTGATGGGCATCACGCCGCTCGACCCCGACGCGAACTACCTCGACATCATGGCCCAGGACCTCGAGGCGCTGACGATGCAGCGGGCCATCCTCAAGCCGACCTACCGCCACACCGACGGCACGCTCGGCCCGCCCGAGTACCTCCAGCCGGCCTCCTATACCGTGGTCGACGGGCTGCTCTGCCTGCAGACGGATGAGCTGCGTCGCCGCTTCGACTGCACGGTCTACATGGACCCGCCTGAGGAGCTCCGTCGCTCGTGGAAGCTGCTGCGCGACACGACGCGCCGCGGGTACACCACGGACGAGGTGCTGGACGAGATGGATCGCCGCGAGCGCGACTCCGTCAAGTGGGTGCGCCCCCAGCGCGCCTTCGCGGACCTCGTGATCACCTTCCGGCAGGGAGCGAACCCCGCCGACAAGAACCTCGACGCCGAGATTCTGCTGCGCCCGACGGTGCCGCACCCCGACCTGAGCGGACTCGGTGGCACGGGCGAAGACGACTTCACCATCTCCGCGCTGCCGCATGGCGAGCAGCTGCTGAAGGTGCCAGGGCTCCTGCCGCCGGGGCGCGCGCAGGAGATCGAACACGCGATCTGGGATCGCCTGCACTTCGCCCGTCACCTGCAGCTTGATCGGCTCGGCCAGTTCACACGCGCCATGGAGCTCTACCGCTCCGATGCGCTCGCGATCACGCAGCTGCTCGTGCTGTACCAGCTTGTCACGGCTCGCGCCACGCGCGCCCTCGATGTGGCCGGTGCCCCGGGGCGCAGTAGCGACGCCCCGCTCGCGTAGTGGGGTCTCGTCTCAGGAGCGCGTCGGACTGCGCCAGGTGACCGCCTGCTCGGAGGGGCGGGCGAGCAGAGCGGGCAGCGTCGTTCGCACGACGATGGCCGTGTTGAACGCCCAGTAGACGAGCGGGTACCAGACGGCGATCAGTGCGACGCGCCCGTTCTCGCACGCTCGCGCCTGTCAGCCCACGAGGCGCAGGAGACGCAGGCGGAGGCCGCCGCCTATCCTGTTGCGCGGAGGGGCGTAGCTCAGCGGTTAGAGCAGCCGGCTCATAACCGGTTAGGCCCTGGTTCGAATCCAGGCGCCCCTACTGTCGCCTCCACTGGCATCCTAGGTGGATGGACGCGCCTCTCACCCGCCGTGGCTTCTTGGCGGCCTCAGTCGCAGCGGCTGCGCTGGGACCGGTAGCACTCACGGCTGGAGCCAGACCAGACACGATCGCTCGCCCTCTCCGCGGCATCGTGACGCGCTGGGATACCGATCCGTGGTCGCTCGGGTCGTACTCCGCGCTTCCGGTGGGAACAGCGCCGGAGGTTCGTGGCACGATTGCCGACGCGGTTGTGAGCGGTGGTTTGGTGTTTGCGGGTGAACATGCGAGCACCACACACCCTGCGACCGTGCAGGGCGCGTATCTCTCTGGCCGGCATGCAGTGACCGTGCTGGTGGACGACTACGGCGACCTCCAGGGCGACGCTGTTGTCGTGATCGGCGCCGGTGTCGCCGGTCTGGCGGCCGCCCAAGCCCTCCGCAGTGCAGGCGCCAACGTCACCGTGCTCGAGGCGCGAGAGCGCAGCGGTGGGCGCATCTGCTCCGATACCTCATGGGGTGTGCCCATCGAGCTCGGCGCGGCCTGGGTTCACGGTGTGCGCGGCAATCCCGTGACGCGGCTCGTGCGCAGTGGTGGGTCGTCGCTCGTGCCGACGAACTACGAGGATGAGGTGACGCGGAACCTCTCGGGTAGGGAGCCCGCTGGGCTGGACGCGGCCCAGGCACGCGTGGATCGTGCGGTGGCGCGGATGCAGAACAACGCGTATCCGCTGGACGATTCGGTACAGGATGTCCTGCTTTCGACAGGGTGGACACCGACGGAGATCAATCGTTGGGCCGTCGAGACCGCCGTTACCCAGGAGTACGGCCTTGATCCGGGCGGGCTCGGCGCGGCCGCGCTGTACGAGGGTGGTGCGCAGATGGGTGGAGATGCGTTCGTCAAGGGTGGCTATGACGCTGTTCCGAACCAGCTCGCGCGGGGTCTGGATGTGCGGCTCTCGTCACCGGTGCGCAGCGTGCAGGGCGATCGGCGCAGCGGCTTTTCGGTCACGTTGCGATCGGGCCTCGTGATTGCTGCCGCTGCGGTGGTCGTCGCCGTGCCGCTGAGCGTTCTGCAGCGGCGCACGCTCAGGATCACACCGCTGCCCGCTGCAGTTAGGCGT
>JBIIFR010000001.1:0-22717 GCA_044237215.1 Gaiellales bacterium | reverse complement strand
CGACGAGCTCGCCGCGCACCGCATGCAGCGCATCGAGCGAGCGCGCCAGCTCGCCGGCGACGGTGCGCGCCTCCGGCTGCGGGGCCCAGCCGGCGAACGCCGTACCGTCGTAGGCGACCTGCAGCCGGGTGTTCACCATTCTTGGGGATCGACCCGATCGAGCAGCTGCCGGGCGCCACCGCCCCGGGCGAGCAGGACGAGGCAGCCCGCGGCGAGCAGCGCACCGCCGAACAGCGGCGCACCGCCCTCAACGCGACCGGCGGTCGCGACCAGGACGAGTACGACGAGGAGCACGACGAGCGCGCAGAGGCGGGTGGCCAAGCCGAGCGCCAGACCGAGGCCGAAGACGATCAGGAGCGCGCAGCCGAGCCAGGTCGCGAGCCCGGGCGCCGGCAGGCCCCAGGCGGCTGCGTCCGCGGCAACTGCGGCGTGTCCCCTCGCGTTCAGGACGCCGATGACGACCGCGGCCACGCCGACGAGCACGCGGATGATCAGCAGGGCGACGACGAGCCCCTGCGGGCGCAGTGTGCGCTGACCCGGCATGCCGTGCTCGATCAGGCTCGCTCCGGCGCGGTACGCACTCATCGTCTGAGCCTAGGCGTCAGCTGCGTCGACGTCGATGCGCGTGCCCGTGATGACCGCGCGCAGGTCGTCCTCGAGGCCGTCGTAGGCCGACGAGGGGACGGTGCAGACGATCGCGTAGCCGGCGCCGCCGATGGTGGTCAGCCCCACGAGCTGGCGGAGCCGCAGCCCCGCAGCCTCCCACTCGACGAGACGCAAGTGCCCGGGGGCGCCGGAGATCTCGATGTGCTCGACGCTACGGGTCTCGCGGACCGGCACCTGATCGGCCAGCTTCTGGACCCAGCCGCTCGAGAAGCCGCCGAGGCCCATGCTGGCGCAGAGGACCTCGCGGGTGACCACGACGTTAGGCTGTGCGCCACCCATCGGCGGACCGACGAGCGTGAGCACCGTGCGATCCTCCCAGCCGGCGGGCTGCGGAACCGTGATTGCTCCAGCGCTGGCGTGGGTGGAATCGCTCATGCCGAACGCACCCTACCTGCAGTTGCTCAGTCGACCCATTCGAGGATCGCCATCTCGGCGTTGTCCCCGGAGCGCGGGCCGAGCTTGACGATCCGCGTGTAGCCACCCTCGCGCTCGGTGAAGCGCGGCGCGATGTCGGTGAACAGCGCGTGCACGACGTCGCCGCTGCGCAGGTAGGCCTTCGCCTGGCGACGGGCGTGCAGGTCGCCGCGCTTGCCGAGCGTGACCATCTTCTCGGCAATCGGGCGGACTTCCTTGGCCTTCGCCAGCGTGGTCGTGATCCGACCGTGCTCGACGAGGGAACCCGTCAGGTTCGAGAAGAGTGCCTTGCGATGAGCCGAATCACGGCCCAGGGTGCGTCCCTTGCGCTGGTGCCGCATGCCTAGCCCTCGTCTCCGCGCAGGCGCAGACCGTGGGCGCCGAGGGCGGCGCGGATCTCGTCGATCGACTTGCGCCCGAAGTTCGGGATCGCAGCCAGATCGCGGTCCGACTTGGCGACGAGGTCGCCAACCGTCTCGATGCCGACGCGCTTGAGGCAGTTGTACGAGCGGACGCCGAGCTCGAGCTCCTCGATCAGGATGTGCTCCATCCCGTTCGTCGGGGTGACGTCGAACTCCGGCACCGCACGCTCAAGGCTGCGGGCCAGCTCGGCGGTGTCCATGTTGGCGAAGATGTTGAGCTGGCGAATCAGGATCTCCGCGGCGGCCGTGACGGCCTCCTTGGGATCGATCGCGCCGTTCGTCTTCACGTGGAGCGTGAGCTTGTCGAAGTCCGTATCGGAACCGACGCGCGCCGGCTCGACCGTATAGGTCACGCGGCGGACGGGCGAGAAGATCGAGTCGACCGGAATGACGCCGATCGTGGACTCGAAGTCCTTGTTCTCGCTCGCCGGCACGTAGCCGCGGCCGCGACCGATGGTCAGCGACATCTCGAGCTTCGACTTGGCGGCGAGGTTGCAGATCACGAGATCCTTGTTGAGGATCTCGACGGGACCGGCAACGGCGATGTCGGCAGCGGTGACGACACCCGGGCCGGCCTTGACGATGTCAGCCTCAACCTCGAGCGCGTCGCCCTCCATGTCGAGGACGAGGCCCTTGAGGTTCAGGATCATGTCCGTGACGTCCTCGCGGACGCCCGGGATCGTCGTGAACTCGTGCTGGGCGCCCTCGATGCGGACACTGGTGACCGCGGCGCCCTCGAGCGACGACAGAAGCACGCGGCGCAGCGAGTTACCGAAGGTGTAGCCGAAGCCACGCTCGAGCGGCTCGACGACGAAAACGCCCTCGGTCGCGGAGACCTCCTCGTGGGTGATCTGCGGCATCTGGAATTCAAGCATGCGGGTGCTCACTTCGAATACAGCTCCACGATCAGCTGCTCTTGGACAGGGGTATCGATCTCGTCACGGTCCGGCATGCGGAGCACCTTGCCCGTGAGGTTGTCATGGTCGGCCTGGAGCCAGTTGGCAACCGACGCAGTCAGGTCGGTGGCGCTGCGAACCGCGCCCTCGCCCGCTGCCCCGGGACGCAGCGACACGATGTCGTCTGCGCGCACCTGGTACGACGGGATGTTCACCCGACGACCGTTGACATGGAAGTGGCCATGGCGCACCAGCTGCCGCGCCTGAGCGCGGGAGGCGGCGAAGCCGAGGCGGTAGACGACGTTGTCGAGGCGCATTTCGAGCAGGCGGAGGAGTTCCTCGCCGGTGATGCCCTGACGCCGCGACGCCTTCTTGTAGTAATTGCGGAACTGCTTCTCGAGGACGCCGTAATAGCGGCGTGCCTTCTGCTTCTCGCGCAGCTGCAGCAGGTACTCGGACTGCTTGATGCGCCCGCGGCCATGCTGGCCCGGCGGGTAGGAGCGGCGCTCAACGGCGCACTTCTCGGTCAGGCAGCGCTCGCCCTTAAGGAAGAGCTTGACGCCCTCACGGCGGCACTGTCGGCACTTGGGATCGGTAACGCGGGCCATTGCTCAGCTACTCCTAGACGCGGCGCCGCTTGCGGGCGCGGCAGCCGTTGTGGGCCTGCGGGGAGACGTCACGGACGCCGATGATCTCGAGACCGGCCGCCTGCAGGGAGCGCATCGCGGTCTCGCGACCGGAGCCCGGTCCCTTCAGGAAGACCTCGATCTTCTGGAGACCGTGCTCCATGCCCTCGCGGGCGCAGAGGTCGGCGGTCACCTGAGCGGCGAACGGCGTCGACTTGCGGGAGCCCTTGAATCCGGCAGCGCCGGCGCTCTTCCACGCCAGGACGTTGCCCTCCTTGTCGGTGAGCGCGACGATCGTATTGTTGAACGACGTCTTGATGTGCGCTTGGCCAACGGCCACGTTCTTGCGCACCTTGCGGCGCGTGCGGCCGCGACTGCTGCCACCGGATCGACGAGGAGGAGCCATGAAGCTGGGGAGTCCTTTCCTTAGCCCTTGCGGCCGCGGGAGACGGTCTTCTTCGGACCCTTGCGGGTGCGGGCGTTGGTCTTCGTGCGCTGACCGCGGACCGGGAGGCCGCGGCGATGGCGAATGCCGCGGTAGCAGCCGATCTCCATCAGACGCTTGATATTGGCGGAACGCTCACGGCGCAGGTCACCTTCGACCTGGACGTTCGCGTCGATGTACGCGCGGAGGCGAGCGACTTCCTCATCGGTCAGGTCGCGGACCTTCTGGTGCGACTCGACGCCGAGCTCCTTGCAGATCGACTGCGCGGTGCTGCGGCCGATGCCGTAGATGTACGTCAGTCCGATCTCGACGCGCTTCTCCCGAGGGATATTGACTCCGGCGATACGTGCCACTGACTACCCCTGACGCTGCTTGTGGCGGGGATTCACGCAGATCACATGCACGACACCCGAGCGCTTGATCACTCGGCACTTTTCGCACATCGGCTTGACGCTCGGTCGGACCTTCATGAAACCCTCGGGTGTGGAACGGAATGGATTGCGCGCACGGCAAACAACGTCGCACCGGCTCGCGGAGGGGCACCGTAGCAGAGCATTTCGCTCGGGTGCGCCAGCACCATCAGATGGGCCGATTCACGATGGAATCGCCGTGTGCGAGGGTCAGGACACGGGGGCCCTCCTCGGTGATCGCAACCGTGTGCTCGAAGTGCGCCGCGAGCGAGTCATCGACCGTGAAGATCGACCAACCGTCATCGTCGATGTGGATCTCGTAGGCGCCATCCGTGATCATCGGCTCGATCGCCAGCGTCATGCCGGCCTTGAGCTCGGGGCCCGTCCCGGCCTCACCGTAGTTCTTGACCTGCGGATCCTCGTGCATGGAGCGGCCGACGCCGTGGCCGACGAGGTCGCGCACGACGGCGAACCCGGCGGTCTCCACCACGCCCTGCACGGCCGCGCCGATGTCACCGAGGCGCCCACCCACGTGGCAGGCCCCCACGGCGGCCTGCAGGGACGCCTGACACGTGCGCAGCAGCTCTCTGGTGCGTTCCGGGACCTCGCCGATGGCGATCGTCACGGCGGAGTCGCCGACGAAGCCCTGGCGGGTGACGCCGACGTCGACCGAGAGGATGTCGCCCTCGGCGAGCACGATCTCATCGCTCGGGATCCCGTGCACGATCATCGTGTTCGGCGAGGCGCAGATCGAGCCGGGAAAGCCGCGGTAGCCCTTGAAGGTCGGTACGCCGCCGGCCGCGCGGATGTGGCGCTCGGCGATCTGGTCGAGGTCGAGCGTCGACATGCCCGGACGCGCCGACTCGGCGAGCAGGCCGAGGGTCTCGGCGACGATTGCCCCCGCGGCCGCCATGCGGTCGAGGTCCCGCGCGGATTTTCGGTGGATCACGCGGGCAACGCCGCGTCGATGCGGGCGGCGACCTCGTCGGTCGTGCCGATGCCGTCGATCAGAACCTCGCGTACGCCGGCGTGCTGATAGTGCTCGCGGACGGGGAGGGTCTGGGCCAGGTAGACGTTGCGGTAGCGGTTGCGGACCACGTCCGGCTCGTCGTCGGGACGGCGGATCAGCGGCAGGCCCTCGTCGTCGTCGACGCCGGGCGTCCGTGGAGGATCGCTGACCTCGTGGTAGACGCGGCCGTTTTGGGCGGTCAGGCGCCCGGAGATGCGCTGGACGACCTCTTCCTCGGGCACGTCGAGCACGAGCACGCACTCGAGGGGACTGCCCCGTTCGGCGAGCATCGCGTCGAGCGCGGCGGCCTGCGCCACGTTGCGTGGGAAGCCGTCGAGCAGGAAGCCGGTGGCGGCGTCGGGCTCGGCCAGGCGATCCCCCAGCATCCGCACGACGAGCTCATCAGGGACGAGATCGCCGGCGTCCATAAAGGCCTTGGCCTCGCTGCCGAGCGCCGTGCCGCCCTTGACGTTGGCGCGCAGGATGTCGCCGGTCGAGATGTGCGGAATCGCGAGGCGCTCCGCGAGCCGCGGCGCCTGGGTTCCCTTGCCAGCTCCGGGTGGCCCGAAGATGAGGTACGCGCCCGGCACTACTTGAGGAAGCCCTCGTAGTGCCGCATCATCACCTGCGATTCCATCTGCCGCATGGTGTCGAGTGCGACGCCGACGACAATCAGGATCGAGGTGCCGCCGAGGGCCTGGCCCACGGCCTGCGAGAAGCCGCCGTACTTGATGAAGATGGTCGGGGCGATCGCGATCGTGCCGAGGAAGATGGCACCGGGCAGCGTGAGCCGCGTCATGACGCGGTCGAGGTACTGCGCGGTCGGGCGGCCGGGACGGACGCCGGGGATGAAGCCACCGTTCTTCTTGAGGTTCTCGGCCTGCTCCGTCGGATTGAACTGCACCGCGGTGTAGAAGAACGAGAACATCACGATCAGGCCGAATTCGAGGATCAGCGACGCCCATGAGGCCGGCGCGAACCAGTCCGCCAGGAAACTCAGCGCCGGCACCAGCTGGCCGATCGTCGGCGGCAGGAACAGCACGGCGACCGCGAAGATCACCGGGATCACGCCGGCCATGTTGACGCGCAGCGGCATGTACGTAGATCCGCCCGTGGTCATGCGGCGGCCCACCATGCGCTTGGCGTATTGGATCGGGATGCGGCGTTGCCCCTCGTTGACGTACACGACCGCGACGATCACCGCCAGCACGATGATCGGCAGGCTCAGGCGCTGGAACGTGCCGGAGCTCGCCCAGGCGCTGACGCCGACCGGTACCGAGACGAGGATCGAGGCGAAGATCAGCAGCGACTGGCCGTTGCCGATGCCGCGCTGGGTGATCAGCTCGCCCATCCACATCAGGATCGTCGTACCCGCCGTGAGCGTCACCACGATCAGGATGAACGAGCGCGGCGTGAGGCTGGTCAGCGAGTTCGAGCCGCCGAGCACCGAGCCATTGTGGAACAGGATCACGTAACCGATCGACTGCAGCAGGGCGAGGATCACGGTGAGATACCGCGTGTACTGCGTGATCTTCTTCTGCCCCGCCTCGCCCTCCTTCTGGAGCGCCTCCAGCTTCGGCAGCACCACCGTCATCAGCTGCATGATGATCGACGCCGTGATGTACGGCATGATCCCGAGCGCGAAGAACGAGAGGTTCTGCAGCGCCTGACCGGAGAACAGGTTCAGGTAGCCGAGAATCGTCGAGCCGGCCTCGCCGTTGAAGAGATTCTGGATCTCAGCGGTGTTGACACCGGGCGTCGGCAGCCACGAGCCAGCGCGGTAGAGCAGCAGGATCGCAGCCGTGAACAGGATGCGATTGCGGATCTCCGGAACCCGGAGGGCGTTGGTGACAGCAGCGAGCACAGGCGCAGCCTACTGCTCGTCGGACGGAGCCGAGCGCTCGATGACGACAACGGTGCCCCCGGCGGCCTCGATCTTGGTCCGCGCCGACGCCGAGAAGGCGTGCGCGTGGATCGTGAGCGCGTGGCCGATATCGCCCTCGCCGAGGATCTTGACCGGGTGCCGGACACGGCTGAGGAGACCGGACTGCACGAGCAGCTCGGGCGTGACCTCGGTGCCGGCGGGGAACTTCTCGGCGATCGTGCCGACGTTGGCGATCTCGGTCTGGGTCCGGAACGGGCCCATCGGCATCGACTTCTTCATGTGCGGTCCGCGGAGCTTGCCGGTGCGCATGTAGAGCGGCATCTGGCCGCCCTCGAAGCCCGGGCGCATGTTGTGACTGCCCGACCGCGACTTCTGGCCCTTCTGGCCGCGACCAGAGGTCTTGCCGTTGCCACTGCCGTTGCCGCGGCCCACGCGCTTGCGCGACTTCTGGGCACCCGGCGCGGGCTTCAGGTTGCTGAGGGTAATGGGCTCGCTCATGTGGCGTCGACCTCCTCGATCTTCAAGAGATAGCCGACCTGATGCAGCATGCCCTGCAGGCCGGGCGAGTCCTGGTGGACGCGCGAGTGGCCGATACGGCGCAGACCGAGCGCGCGCAGCGTGCCGCGATGCTCCTTCTGGACGCCGATCGACGACTTCACCTGGGTGACCTTGTAACTCATGCGGATACCTCGGCGGAAGGCTCGGCGGCAGCTACTGCAGCAGCAGCGGCAGCGGCGTCGGCCGTCTTCTTGCGGCTCGCACCCTGCGGCAGAATCTCATGGAGCTGCTTGCCGCGGAGTGCCGCGACGTCCTCGGGGCGGCGCAGGCCGCGCAGGGCAACCTCGGCCGCGCGGCAGAGGTTGATCGGCGTCGACGTGCCGAGCGACTTCGCCAGCACGTCCTTGAGGCCGGCCAGCTCGAGCACCGCGCGGACGCCGGCGCCGGCGATGACGCCGGTACCCTGCGAGGCGGGCTTGAGCAGCACCTTGCCGGCGCCGTAGACGCCGGTGATCTCATGGGTGATGGTGGTGTGGTGACGCGGCACCGTGAAGAGGTTCTTCTTCGCGTCCTCGATCGCCTTCTGGATCGCGACGGGGACCTCGTTGGCCTTGCCGTACCCCACGCCGACCTGCTCGATCTCATCCCCGACCACGACCAGCGCGGTGAAGGAGAAGCGGCGGCCGCCCTTGACGACCTTGGCAACGCGGTTGATCTCGACGACGCGCTCATGGAGCTCGCGGCCCTGGGCATCCGTACCGACTCGGCTAGCCATCAGAACTCGAGACCTCCCTCGCGCGCACCTTCGGCGAGCGCTTTGACACGTCCGTGGTAGAGGTATCCACCACGGTCGAACACGACGGTGCTGATGCCCGCAGCCTTGGCGCGCTCGGCGATCAGCTCGCCGGTGGCCTTGGCCTTCGCGGACTTGTCCCCGGCCTTGACGGCGCGCGAATCGGCCGCCGCCAGGGTCTGCCCCTTGACGTCGTCGATCAGCTGCGCGTAGACGTCCGCGTTGGACCGGAACACGGCCAGACGGGGACGTTCGGCGGTACCGGTGATCTTGCCACGGACGCGCCGATGGCGACGATCGCGGGCTTCCTTCGGAGTCATCTTGCTCATGCGCGCTTACCGACCTTCCGGGCGACGTACTCGCCCGCGTAGCGAATGCCCTTGCCCTTGTACGGCTCTGGCGGACGCAGCTTGCGGATCTCGGCCGCGACCTGGCCGACGCGCTGCTTGTCGATGCCGCGGACGATGATCTGGGTGGGCTGCGGAACCTCGAACTCGATGTCTTCCGGCGCGTCGTACTTGACCGCGTGGGAGTAGCCGAGCGCGAGCTCCAGGTTCTTGCCCTGGGCGGCGCAGCGATAGCCGACGCCCTGAATCTCGAGTTCCTTGACGTAGCCGTTCGCAACGCCCTCGACCATATTGGCGATGAGGCTGCGGGTGAGCCCGTGCAGGGCACGGTGGTTGGGGCGGTCCGTGGGACGCTCGATGGTGATCTGGCCCTCGGCGACGTTGACCGTCATGTCGGGGGAGATCTCCTGCACGAGCGTGCCCTTGGGACCGGTCACCGTGACGCGCCCGGGGGCGATCTCGATGGTGACTCCCTCGGGGACGGTGATGATGCGGCGGCCGATGCGACTCATGGCGTTACCAGATGAAGCACAGCACTTCGCCACCGACGCCGCGCTTGGCGGCGTCCGCGGCAGTGCAGATGCCGGTCGAGGTGGACATGATTGCGGTGCCGAGCCCGCCGAGGACGCGGGGAAGCCGGTCCTTGGGGGCGTACATGCGGCGGCCGGGCTTCGAGACGCGCTTGAGGCCGTAGATGACGCGCTCGCGGTTGCGGCCGTACTTCAGCTCGATCACGAGGAGCGGCTGCGGCGTGGCCGCCTCTTCCGCCCAGGAGGCGATGTAGCCCTCCTCGAGGAGGATGCGCGCGATCTCGCGCTTGCTGCGGGATGTGGGCATGATGACCTTGTCGTGCAGCGCCGTGTTGGCGTTGCGGATGCGGGTCAGCATGTCTGCGATGGGATCATTGACCATGGTGCTACCAGCTCGACTTCGTCATACCGGGGATCACGCCTTCGTGCGCGAGCTGCCGGAGGCAGATGCGACACAGGCCAAACTTCTTGTACACCGCACGCGGGCGGCCGCACTTCTGGCAGCGCGAGTAGTTACGCACCTTGTACTTGGCCGGACGAGCGGCCTTCATGCGGAGAGCAGTCTTCGCCATATCTCTCAGGCCTCTCGGAACGGCATGCCGAAGTGCTTGAGGAGCTCGCGCGCCTCATCATCGGTTGCCGCGGTCGTGGTGATGGTGATGTCCAGGCCTCGGACCTGGTCGATCCGGTCGTAGTCGATCTCCGGGAAGATGATCTGCTCCCGGATGCCGAGCGAGTAGTTGCCGCGCCCGTCGAACGACTTCGGGCTGATGCCGCGGAAGTCGCGGATGCGCGGGAGGGCGACGGTCGTGAGGCGGTCGAGGAACTCGTACATGTTCTCGCCGCGCAGGGTGACCTTGCAGCCGATTGCCATGCCCTCGCGGAGCTTGAAGCCGGCGATCGACTTGCGGGCGAGGGTCGTGACCGGCTTCTGGCCGCTGATCTGCGTCATCTGCTCGACGGCATGGTCGAGCGCCTTCGAGTCGGTCTTCGCGTCGGAGACGCCCATGTTGAGCGTGATCTTGGTGATCCGGGGCGCCTGCATCGAGGACGTGTACCCGAAGTGCTCGATCAGCTGCGGCTTGATCTCGCGCTCGTAGCGCTCCTTCAGCCGTGGGATGTGGGTAGCGGTATCAGTCATCACTTATCGATCTCCGTTCCGCAGTGCTTGCACACGCGGCCCTGCTTGTCGGCCTGCTTGCCGATGCGCGTCGCCTTGTCGCACGACGGGCACACGAGCATGACGTTGGAGCGGCGCAGCGGCTGCTCCTGGTCGAGGATGCCGCCGGGAGCCATCTGCTGGCCGCCGGAGCCCGGGACGGGACGGGGCTTGAGGTGACGCTTGGCGAGATTGCGACCCTCGACCACGACGCGGGCAGCGGTCGGCTCCACGGACATGACCTTGCCGCGCTTGCCGCGGTCCTTGCCGGTGATGATCTCGACGGTGTCGCCGGTCTTGATGCCGATGCCACTCATCACAGCACCTCCGGGGCGAGCGAGACGATGCGCATGAAGTTCTTCTCGCGCAGCTCACGGGCGACGGGCCCGAAGATGCGCGTACCGCGCGGGTTGCCGGCCGGATCGATGATCACGGCGGCGTTGTCGTCGAAGCGGATGTTCGTGCCATCGTCGCGATGATGCGCCTTGGTGGTGCGCACGACGACGGCGTGGACGACCTCGCCCTTCTTGACGGATCCGTTCGGCGTAGCGGCCTTGACGGTCGCGACGATGATGTCGCCCACGGCCGCATAGCGCCGATGGGAGCCACCGCGAACGCGGATGCAGAGGATCTCGCGGGCGCCGGTGTTATCGGCCACGCGGAGTCGGGATTCCTGCTGGATCACTTGGCCACCTCGACGATCTCGACCAGGCGCCAGCGCTTCGTGCGGGACAGCGGGCGCGTCTCGACGACGCGAACGGTGTCACCGATGTTGGCGGCGTTCTGCTCGTCATGCGCGTGGAGCGTCATCGAGCGGCGCATGATCTTCTTGTACTTGGGATGAGCCTTGAGGACGTCGACGCGAACCGTGATCGTCTTCTCGCCCTTGTTGGACGTGACGACGCCACGGCGCTCGCGGCGCGTGCCCTCGCTGGTGTCCTGCGAGGGGGTGCGGACGTACTCGCCGCCGCCCGTCTCGCCACGGCGGCGCTTGCGCGCGGCAGCGGACTTCTTGCGCAGCTCGGCGCGCTCCTCGGAGGTCGTGCGGACACGACGGACCCGGTTGCTGCGCGGCGGGCGCTTCTTCTTCTCCTTGACCGGCTCGGGCTCGGCCGCAGGGGCCTCCTCCGCGACGGCCTCGGGGGCGGCCTCCTCAGCGGCAGGCTCCTCAGCGGCAGGCTCCTCAGCAGCAGCCTCCACGGGGGCAGCCTCTTCGGCGGCAGCCTCAGGGGCAGCCTCCTCTGCAGCAGCCTCCACGGGTGCAGCCTCCTCGGCGACAGCCTCGTCGGCGACAGCCTCGTTCACGGGAGTCTCCTCCACGTCCGGGGTCTCGTTCTCGTCGCTCACGACGCTCCACCTTCCATCTTGTCGGCCTGCTCGCCCTGGATCGTCAGCAGGCGAGCAAGCTCGCGGCGGACGCCCGTCAGGTTGGACGTGTTCTCAAGCGCGCCGGTGGCGTGCTGGAACCGCAGGTTGAACAGCTCCTGACGCGCCTCGGCGACCTTGCGCGCGACGTCATCCGAGCTGAGCTCGCGGATCTCACTGGCCTTCAAAGAGATCACCTTCTCGGGTTACGAACTTGCAGGGGATCGGCAGCTTCTGGGCCGCGAGCATCATCGCCTCGCGGGCGAGCGGCTCCGGCACGCCGGCGAGCTCAAACATGATGCGGCCCGGGCGCACGACGGCAACCCAGAACTCCGGGGAGCCCTTGCCCGAGCCCATGCGGGTCTCGGCGGGCTTCTTGGTGACCGGCTTGTCCGGGAAGATCGTGATCCAGACCTTGCCACCGCGCTTGATCTTGCGGGTCATCGCGATACGAGCAGCCTCGATCTGACGGGCGGTGATCCAGCCCTCGCCCATCGCCTTGAGGCCGAACTCGCCGAAGTTGACGCGGGCATGGCCCTTCGTCTCTCCGGTGCGGCGACCTCGATGCACGCGACGGTGCTTGACACGACGTGGCATCAGCATCAGGAACCAGCCTCCTCGGCGCCCTTCGGCTCGTCGGCGGCAGGCGCCTCGGCAGCGGGGGCCTCGGCCTCGACGGCCGGCGTCTCAACCGCAGCGGCCTCGACGGCCGGGGTCTCGACCACAGCGGCCGACTCGGTCACGACGACCTCATCCACCGGCGTCTCGACGACGGTCTCCTCGACCACGGCGGGAGCCTCGGCCTTGGGACGCGCACGGCGACCAGCGGGCACGGACGGACCGCTCAGGCGCGGCTGGTTCGGTCCACCGGGACCGCCGCCGCCACCCTGACGCGGACGACGATCGCCACCGCGCTCGCCACCGCGCTCGCCACCAGCGCCGCCACCCGGGGCGCCACGGCGACCCTTCGGACGTGCGGGGCCGAGCTCTTCGATGGCACCCTTGGCGCCGCCCTTGCGGCGGCGGGCATCGACCTCGCCCAGACGCGTAGCGTTCTGGTCGTGGCCCTCGAAGCCCTCCGGCATGATCTCGCCCTTGTTGATCCAGACCTTGACGCCGATGCGGCCGTACGTGGTCTTGGCCTCGGCGAAGCCGTAATCGATGTCGGCACGCAGCGTCTGGAGCGGCACGCGGCCCTCCGAGTACTGCTCGGTGCGGCTCATCTCGCCGCCGCCGAGGCGGCCGCCGCACTTGATGCGGACGCCCTGGGCGCCGGAGCGCACAGCCGACTGCATCGAGCGCTTCATCGCGCGGCGGAAGGCCACGCGATTCTGCAGCTGCTCCGCGACGGACTGCGCCATCAGGCGCGCATCCAGCTCGGGGCGCTTGATCTCGTTGATGTTGATCTGCACGGCGCGGCCCGTGATCGAGTGGACCTCCTTGCGGAGGGCGTCGACCTCGACACCGGACTTGCCGATGACGATGCCCGGGCGGGCGGTGTAAATGTCGATCGTGATCTTCTGCGAGTCCTTGCGGATATGAATATCCGACAGGCCCGCATGGCTCAGCTTGTTGTGGATGTGCTCCCGGATCTTGATGTCCTCACCCAGGTAGCGGGCGAACTCGCGATCGGAGCACCAATTCGACTTCCAGTCGTGAATGATGCCGACGCGGAGGCCGCCAGGATGAACTTTCTGGCCCATATCTAGCTCTTCTCCTCGTCGGTCTTCTCAACGGCCGGCTTCTTCGCAGCGGGCTTCTTGGCGGCAGGCTTCTTGGCCGCCGGCTTCGTCGCAGCTGCGTCGTCGGCCTTGGCGGCCGCCGGCTTCTTCGCGGCGGGCTTCTTAGCCGCCGGCTTCTTCTCGGTCGTCGCGTCAGCGGCGGCCGCGGGCTTCTTCGCGGCCGGCTTCTTCGCGGTCGTCGCGTCAGCGGCGGCCGCGGGCTTCTTCGCGGCCGGCTTCTTGGCGGCGGGCTTCTTGGCGGCCGGCTGCTCGTCGGTGGTCTCCGTGACCTCGGCGGCACCCGTCTCGACGGTGGCCTCCGACTTCTTGGAGGCGGCGACGCGCTTGGCGCGGGCCGAATCGGACGAGGCCTTGGCCGGGACAGCCGTCTCGGCGCCCTCGACGATCGCGCCGCTCGTCAGCGAGCGGAGCAGGATCGTGATGTGCGTGGTCCGCTTGTTGATGCGGCTGGCACGGCCACGGGCACGCGGCTTGAAGCGCTTGATCGTGACGCCCTCGTTGGCGAACGCCTCGTGGATCACGAGGTCGTCCGGCGAGAGACCATGGTTGACCTCGGCGTTCGTGACCGCAGAGCGGAGCACCAGCTCGATGTCCTTGGCGACTGCGCGCGGCGAGAACAGGAGCTGCTTGCGGGCATCCAGGACGTTGCGGCCGCGGATGTCGGCGAGCACAAGGCGCGCCTTGCGGGCCGACGAGCGGACGTGCTTGGCCTCGGCCCGGACGAGTCCGGTCTTGGCGTAGGAGAATCGCTCAGCAGACATCAGCCGCGCCTCGACTGCTTGTCGGAGATGTGGCCGCGGTAGGTGCGGGTCGGCGCGAACTCGCCGAGCTTGTGGCCCACCATGGCCTCGGAGACGAACACGGGGACGTGCTTGCGCCCGTCGTGCACCGCGATCGTGTGACCGACCATCTCCGGGAAGATGGTGCTGGCACGCGACCAGGTCTTGAGCATCTTCTTTTCCTTCGTGGCGTTCTGCTCCTCAATGCGCTTGAGGAGACGCTCGTCCACGTAAGGACCCTTTTTCGAGGATCGGGACATTTACTTCCTGCCCTTCCCACGGCGGCGGCCGCGGACAATATCAGCGGAGGAGGCCTTCTTCGGGTCGCGGGTGCGACGTCCGAGCGTGGGCTTGCCCCACGGGGTCACAGGGTGCGAGCCCTTGCCCTTGCCTTCGCCACCACCATGCGGGTGGTCAACGGGGTTCATCGCGGTACCACGGACGCCCGGGCGCTTGCCGGCCCAGCGAGCGCGACCGGCCTTACCGCCGACCTCGTTCTCGTGCGTGGTGTTGCCGACCTGGCCGATCGTCGCGCGGCAGTGCGCGGACACGCGGCGCAGCTCGCCGGAGGGCAGGCGCAGCAGCGCCGTCTCGGCCTCCTTGGCGACCAGCTGGGCGCTCGTGCCGGCGGACCGGCACATCTTCGCGCCCTGGCCGGGCCGCAGCTCGACGGCGTGCACCGTGGTGCCCGTCGGGATGTTCAGCAGCGGCAGGGCATTGCCCGGCTTGATGTCGGCGTCGGGGCCCGACGAGACGAACGCGTCAACCTCGAGGTTGACCGGCGCCAGAATGTAGGCCTTGGCGCCGTCCACGTAGTGGATCAACGCGATGCGGGCGGAGCGATTCGGGTCGTACTCGATCGCGGCGACCCGGGCGGGCACGCCGTCCTTGAGTCGCTTGAAGTCGATGATGCGGTAGCGGCGCTTGTGGCCACCACCCTGATGACGCGTCGTGATGCGGCCGTTGTTGTTGCGGCCACCCTTGTTGTGGACCGGCGCGAGCAGGCTCTTCTCCGGTGTCGACTTCGTCACTTCGGCGAAGTCGGACACGGTCATGAAGCGGCGACCCGGCGAGGTCGGGCGGAACGAGCGGACGCCCATTATGCGACTCCCTCGAAGATCGGAATGGACTGGCCCTCGGCGAGCTTGACGATCGCCTTCTTGCCACCCGGGCGGGTGCCCTTGAAGGTGCCACGGCGCTTCGGCTTGGAGGGAATCTTGATGATGTGCACGTCGACGACGTTGACCTTGAAGATCTCTTCGACGGCCTGGCGGATCTGCGTCTTGTGCGCGTCCGGATGCACCTGGAACGTGTACTTGCCGTCCTCGGTCAGCGAGTAGCTCTTCTCACTCACGACGGGGGCGAGCAGCACCGTGTGGGCTGCGGGGGTGGTCGACTTCATGCCGTCACCTCGTCCTTCTGCTTGGAGGAGTCGAGCGACGCCGAGAGCTCGTCGAGGGCCGTCGTCGAGATGAGCAGGCGACGGGCCCAGAGCAGCTCGGTCAGACCGACCTCGGTCGGGGTCAGGACGGCCGAGCGCGGGATGTTGCGGAACGACAGTGCCGCCGCCTCTTCCTCGCTACCGACGACCACGACGAGCGGAGCGACGCTCCAGCCCTCGACGAGCTTGAGGGCGTCCTTCGTCTTGGGGGTGTCGAACGAGCCGGCCTCGAAGATGCCGAGCGAGCCGTTGCCGGCGTGCTGGCTGAGCCCCATGCAGCGGGCCTTCTTGTACGCCTTCTTGTTCACCTTGACCGCGTAGGAGCGGGGCTGCGGGCCGAACACGGCGCCACCACCGGTGAACTGCGCGGCGCGCGTCGTGCCCTGGCGGGCGCGACCCGTGCCCTTCTGGTTGAACGGCTTCGCGCGACCGCCGGCGACCATGCCGCGGGTCTTGGTCGCGTGGGTGCCCTGACGGCGGCCAGCGGCCTCCGCCTTGGCGACCTCGTGGAGCAGGCCCGGTGCAACCTCGACGCCGAAGACGGCCTCAGACAGGTTGACGGTGCCCTTGCCGCCGATGATGGGAGCAGTCAGGGACATCAGTGCAGGTCCTCTCGGATCTCGACGAGCCCACCCGTGGGCCCCGGCACGGCGCCGGAGACCAGAATCACGTTGCGGCTCGGGTCCACGTCGATGACGGTCAGCCCACGCTGCGTGATGCGCTTGTTGCCCATCTGGCCAGCCATGCGCTTGCCCTTGAACACGCGGGACGGCCAGGCCGACTGGCCGATCGAGCCGGGGGCGCGCACGTTGTGCGAGCCGTGGCTGACCGGTCCGCGGCTGAAGTTATGCCGCTTGATCGTGCCCGCGAAGCCCTTGCCGACGCTCGTGCCGGAGACCTTGATGTGGTCTCCCGGTCCGAACACGCCGACCGTGACAGCCTCGCCGATGGTCATCTCCGTGGTGCCGCGGAACTCCGTCAGATGACGGTGCGGTCCGACGCCGGCCTTCGCGAGATGGCCGGCCTCCGGCTTGGAGAGGTTGTCGAGATCAACCGCCTGGTACGCGAGCTGAACACCGTCGTAGCCGTCGGCATCCGTCGTGCGCACGCCGACGATCGGGCACGGTCCTGCTTCGATCACGGTCACGGACAGCCGCGCCCCGTCCTCCGTGAAGAGCTGGGTCATCCCCAACTTGCGTCCAATGATGGCTTTCATGGTGTTAGAGCTTGATCTCGATGTCGATGCCGGCGGGAAGGTCGAGGCGCATCAGCGAATCGACCGTCTTCGGCGTGGGGCTATGGATGTCGATCAGCCGCTTGTGCGTACGGATCTCGAAGTGCTCGCGGGAATCCTTGTCCTTGAAGGGACTGCGGATCACGCAGTAGACGTTCTTCTCGGTGGGCAGCGGAACAGGGCCGGAGACGGTCGCGCCGGAGCGCACCGCCGTCTCGACGATGTCTTTTGCCGACCGGTCCAGCGTCTGGTGGTCGTAGCCCTTAAGGCGGATGCGGATTTTCTGCTCAGCCAAGGGGTTACTTGATGATCTTCGTGACGACGCCTGCACCGACGGTGCGGCCGCCTTCGCGGATGGCGAAGCGGAGACCCTCATCCATCGCGATCGGCTGGATCAGCTCGACCTTGATGGAGGTGCGGTCGCCGGGGAGGCAGATGTCCGTGCCCTCGGGGAGGACAACCGCGCCGGTCACGTCCGTCGTGCGGAAGTAGAACTGCGGGCGGTAGCCGGACAGGAAGCGCGTGTGACGGCCACCCTCCTCCTTCGTGAGGACGTAGATGTCCGCCTCGAAGTCGGTGTGCGGGGTGATCGAACCGGGCTTCGCGAGGACCTGGCCGCGCTCGACGTCCTCGCGCTTGAGGCCGCGGAGCAGGCAGCCGGCGTTGTCGCCAGCCTCGCCGCGGTCGAGATCCTTGTTGAACATCTCGACGCCGGTGCAGGTGGTCTTCTGGGTGTCGGTCAGACCGACGACCTCGACCTCGTCACCGACGTTGATGACGCCCTTCTCGATGCGGCCCGTCACGACGGTGCCGCGACCGGTGATCGTGAACACGTCCTCGATCGCCATCAGGAACGGCTTGTCGGTGTCGCGCTCCGGCTCCGGGATGTAGGAGTCGACGGCGTTCATCAGCTCGACGATCGACTCCGTCCACTTCTCGTCGCCCTCGAGCGCCTTCAGCGCCGAGACCTGAATGACCGGGATGTCGTCACCCGGGAACTCGTACGAGGAGAGCAGCTCGCGGACCTCGAGCTCGACGAGCTCGAGCAGCTCGGCGTCGTCCACCATGTCGGCCTTGTTCAGGGCGACGACGATGTACGGCACGCCGACCTGGCGGGCGAGCAGGATGTGCTCGCGCGTCTGCGGCATCGGGCCGTCGGCGGCGGACACGACCAGGATCGCTCCGTCCATCTGGGCGGCACCCGTGATCATGTTCTTGATGTAGTCGGCGTGGCCGGGGCAGTCGACGTGGGCGTAGTGCCGGGCCTCGGTCTCGTACTCGACGTGCGCGGTGTTGATCGTGATGCCGCGCTCGCGCTCCTCGGGAGCGTTGTCGATCGAGGCGAAGTCACGAGCGACGCCGCCGGACTTCTCGGCGAGGACCTTCGTGATCGCGGCCGTCAACGTGGTCTTGCCATGGTCGATGTGACCGATGGTGCCGACATTGAGATGGGGCTTGTTGCGCTCGAACTTCTGCTTGGACATCGTGTTCTCCGGGTCTCCCTGGGACTGTGGAACTGAAGGGGGGTAGTGGTGGTTTGCGGGGTAGCGGGACTGGCCCGTTAGGCCTTCGCCGTAATGGTTTCGGCGATGCTCTTCGGCACTTCCTCGTAGTGCAGGAACTGCATGGTGTACGTCGCGCGACCCTGCGAGAGGGAGCGGACGTCGGTCGCGTAGCCGAACATCTGGGCCAACGGGACGCGAGCGGTGACAACCTGTGCGTTGCCGCGGGGCTCCATGCCCTCGACGCGGCCGCGGCGGCTGTTGAGGTCGCCGATGACGTCGCCCATGTACTCCTCGGGCGTGACGACTTCGACGGCAAAGATCGGCTCGAGCAGCGCGGAGTCGCCTCGGCGGAGGCCCTCCTTGAGCGCCATCGAGCCGGCGATCTTGAACGCCATCTCCGAGGAGTCCACGTCGTGGAAGCTGCCGTCGATCAGGGCGACCTTGACATCGACCACGGGGAAGCCGGCGATGACGCCTGCGCTCAGTGCCTCGCGGGCACCTTCGCCAACGGCCTTGTGGTACTCCTTCGGCACGACGCCGCCGACGATCTTGCTCTCGAACGAGAAGCCCTCGCCCGGCTCGGTCGGCTCGACGCACAGCCAGACGTCGCCGTACTGGCCGCGACCGCCGGACTGGCGGACGAACTTGCCCTGGACCTTCTCGACGGCCTTGCGGATCGTCTCGCGGTACGCGACCTGCGGCTTGCCGACGTTGGCGTCGACGGAGAACTCGCGCATCAGGCGGTCCACGATGATCTCGAGGTGGAGCTCGCCCATGCCGGCGATCAGCGTCTGGCCCGTCTCCTCGTCCGTCTTCACGCGGAAGGTCGGATCCTCTTCGGAGAGGCGCTGCAGTGCGTTGGCCAGCTTGTCCTGGTCGGCCTTCGTCTTCGGCTCGACGGCCACCTCGATGACCGGCTCGGGGAAGACGATGGACTCGAGCAGGATCGGCTGCTTCTCGTCGCAGAGCGTGTCGCCGGTGGTCGTGGCCTTGAGGCCCACGCCCGCCGCGATCTCGCCGGCGCCGATCTCACTGCGCTCCTCGCGATGGTTGGCGTGCATCTGGAGGATGCGGCCGACGCGCTCCTTCTTGTCCGTCGACGCGTTGTAGACGGCGGAGCCGGCGCTGAGCTGGCCCGAGTAGACGCGGAAGTACGTGAGCTTGCCGACGAACGGATCGCTCATCACCTTGAAGGCGAGGGCGGAGAACGGGGCGGTCAGCGTGGCCTCGCGCGTCTCCGTGATGTCCTTGCGCGGGACAGTGCCCTCGACCGGGGGCACGTCGAGCGGGCTCGGCAGGTACGCGATGACCGCGTCGAGCATCTGCTGGACGCCCTTGTTCTTGAAGGCGGTGCCACACAGGAGCGGCGTGATCGACAGGTCGAGCGTGGCGGAGCGGATCGCGGCGATGAGATCGACGTTGTCGATCGCCTCGTCCTCGAGGAACGCCATCATCAGGTTCTCGTTGTGCTCCGCGACGGCCTCGATCAGCGTATGGCGGGCCAGTTCGGCCTCGGCCTGCAGGTCACCCTCGAGGTCGGACTCGGTCCACGCGAGGCCCTTCTCGTCCTGATCGAAGACGATCGCCTTCATACGGACGAGGTCGACGACACCCTGGAAGTTGTCCTCGGCGCCGATCGGGATCTGAATCGGCACCGGATTGGCACCGAGGCGGTCGACGATGGTCGAGCGCACGTACTCGAAGTCGGCGCCGACGCGGTCCATCTTGTTGACGAACGCGATGCGCGGGACGGAGTACTTGTCGGCCTGGCGCCAGACGGTCTCGGACTGGGGCTGGACGCCGGCGACCGAGTCGAACACGGCGACGGCACCGTCGAGGACGCGCAGCGAGCGCTCCACCTCAACGGTGAAGTCCACGTGCCCGGGTGTATCGATGATGTTGATGCGATGACCGCTCCACAGCGCCGTCGTGGCCGCCGAGGTGATCGTGATGCCGCGCTCCTGCTCCTGGACCATCCAGTCCATCGTCGCGCCACCCTCGTGGACCTCGCCCAGCTTGTGGGTGCGGCCCGTGTAGAAGAGGATGCGCTCGGTGACGGTCGTCTTGCCCGCGTCGATGTGGGCCATGATGCCGATGTTCCGGTACAGGTCAAGCTGGTCGGCGCGCGGGGCGGCGGACTCGGTCTGGGTGTCGATGACGGTGCTCATACGGATTACCAGCGGTAGTGCGCGAAGGCCTTGTTCGCCTGCGCCATTCGGTAGATGTCGTCCTTGCGCTTGAAGGCGCCGCCCTGCTGGTTCGTCGCGTCGAGAATCTCGGCGGCGAGGCGCTCGTCCGAGCCGCGCTCACGGCGCTGGCGGGCGAACGTCACGAGCCAGCGGATGGCGAGCGTGCGGGCGCGGCGCGTGGGCACCTCGACCGGGACCTGGTAGTTGGCACCACCGACGCGGCGGCTCTTGGTCTCGAGGACCGGCGTGACCGACTTGATCGCCTGCTCGAGCACCTCAACCGGCTCACGGCCGGACTTCTCGGCGACGATCGCGAGGGCGCCGTAGACGATGCGCTCCGCGGTCGAGCGCTTGCCGTCCAGCATGACCTTGTTGATCACCTGGGTGACCAGCGTGGAGCCATAGACCGGATCCGGAATCAGCTCGCGAGGGGTGATATCTGCGCGACGGGGCATTAGCTCTTCTTCGCTCCGTACTTCGAGCGCGCCTGCTTACGATCGGCGACACCCGAGGTGTCGAGCGCGGCGCGGATGACCTTGTAGCGGACACCCGGGAGGTCCTTGACGCGGCCGCCGCGGATCAGCACGACGCTGTGCTCCTGCAGGTTGTGGCCGACGCCGGGGATGTAGGCGGTGACTTCCATGCCGTTGGAGAGGCGGACGCGGGCGACCTTGCGGAGAGCCGAGTTCGGCTTCTTCGGGGTCGTCGTGTAGACGCGCGTGCAGACGCCCCGCTTCTGCGGAGCACCCTTCAGCGCGGGGGTCTTCGTCTTGGCCATCTCGGGGGTTCGCGGCTTGCGAACCAGCTGGTTGATCGTGGGCATGGACTCCGAGGTCCGCTTTCCGTTGGGCGCCCGCAGGCGCACGTTGACATGCGCGGCCGTAGCCGCAGCCCGAGGACTCTAGGGCATCTGGCCGGAAGCGCCAAACGACAACCGTCACCCGCAACGGGCCGGTGTCCCCCTGGGGTGCTGATGGGAGCCGCTACGGGCCGGCCGCAGCGGTGACGCGAGTTCTACGGGAGGCGTCGGACGGAGTCTCGAAAATGGCTCAGGGGCTGAGGAATTGGAGGGCGAGAGCGGTCTGCTGACCGGTAGCGAGGAGTTGGAGATCTCCGCCTGAACGCTGCCGCACCGCCAAAGAAACACCATCCCCTGCGTCTAGATGGACGATGGTCGACACAGCCAGCTGAGTCCCGTCGCCAGGTGGCGTTGTCACGTCACTCACTTGCTGTCCTGCATATGGAGTGGCAGGATCACCCGCCGGAACGATCCAAACGGAGCGCGTACCTGCTCCATTGAAGGCGAACACCACACTCCCCGTCACCTGGTAGACCCCGGCGACCGGCGCCGTCAGTCGCGCCGGCTGGGCCGTGGACCAGACGCCGCCCTGGCTGTAGGCGGCGTCCGTCATCGGCACCTCGACCAGCTGGCCGCTCGGGATCGCTGTCGGCGCGGAGCGGTAGACGCGCGCGCCCGGCAGGGCGGCCAGTTCGGAGACGCCGACGGCGCCCGCCGCGAGCTCGCTGGCCCCCACGCCGCCCGGCGCGATCTGGCCCTTGCCGATGCTGTTCGGGGCCAGCTTGGCGGGCCCGATCGAGCCGTTGGCGATGTCGCCGGCGCGTACGGCGCCCGTGGCGAGCTCGTCCGAGCCGACGGCGCCCGCCGCGATCTCCGTCTTGCCGACCGCACCCGTGGCGATCTGCGCGGCCCGCACGCTGCCGTTGGCCAGCCCCGGCCGCGGGTACGTCCCGGTCAGCACGCCGCCCGCGCGAATACCCGCCAGATCGGCGCGCGCCACCTGGCCCTTGGCGAAGGCCGTGTAGCGCAAGGACCCCTTGCGGACCTTGGCGTCGGTGACGGCGCCGTTCGCGAGCTGCGCCGTGCCGATCAGGGCCGTCGCCGCCGATCCAAGCGTCGGTAGCGCCGCCCCGACCGCGAGCGCGGCGACGACGAGTGCGGCGATGCCACGGCGTGTGCGGATGGACTGCATGGGTTCCTCCCCCCGGGATGGACGGCACGAGTGTGACGGGAACGACGGCATTCGGCAACCGCGCGCGCAGCGCGGCCCAGGTCTCCCGCGATCCGGGCCGCGCTGCGGCTGCGATAGTGGGGCATGGACTTCCCGGATCTTGCCCTCCCCCGCGCCGGCGGCGGCGCCATCTCGCGTGCGGATCTGCTTGGGCGGCCGTGGCTCGTCTACCTGTCGCGCCACCCCGGTTGACCGGTCTGCCAGCGCCACCTCCGCCGTGCCGTGGAGGCCAAGACCGCAATTCGCGCCGCCGGCGCCGACCTCCTGATCGTCCTGCCCATCTCGGCGGGCCGCGCGGAGGGCTGGCGGCAGGCGAACAACGCAAGGGACGT
>JBIIFR010000064.1:0-6936 GCA_044237215.1 Gaiellales bacterium | reverse complement strand
GAAGACCAGCGCGGCGTGCGGGTTGGCTGCGAGCTCGCGACCCTTGCGCCCATCGCGGTTCGTGTAGAAGACGAAGGAACCGTCGTCCTCCACCTCCTTCAGCAGGACCATGCGCGCGGCCGGGCGGCCGGCCTCGTCAACCGTGGCCAGCGTCATCGCATTCGGCTCGAGGATCGCACCGGAACCGCGCGCCGTGCCGATCCACGCCATGAAGAGCTCGAGCGGATTGTTGCCGGCCGCGCTCTCCGCCAGCTCGCCGTTGCGGTACGCCACTCGCATTTCATGAAATGCCATCGCCATCGCCTTCCGCTCGTGAACGCTCTTCCACCAAGTTTATGACGCGGAGCGCCGATTCCTCGACCGCCAGGTTCGACACGTCGATAACCGGGCAGCCGAGCTTGCGGAACACCCGCGTGCAATCGTCGAGCTCCTCGAGGATCTTGGCCAGGTCGGCGTATTCGTTGCGGGAGCGCCCGCCCATCGCGCGCAGGCGCCGGCCGCGGATCCGCTGCAGACGCTCCGGATCGATCGTCAGGCCGACGATCTTGGAGCGGTCGACGCGGAACAGCTGCGCCGGCGGCTCGACACCCGGTACCAGCGGGGTGTTGGCCGTCTTGTAGCCGAGGTAGCCGAGATACATCGAGAGCGGCGTCTTGCCCGTGCGGGACACACCGACGATCACGATGTCGGCCTCATTCAGCCCCTCACCGGACAGACCGTCGTCGTGCTTGACGGCGAACTCCATGGCCGCCACCCGCTTGAAGTAGTCGATCTCCAGCGCGACGGGACGTCCCGGCACCAGCTCGGCCTGATCACCCGACGCGGACTGGAGGGCCTCGAGCGGGGCGCCGAGCAGATCGCACGACGGCAGGCCGTGCCGCTCGCACAGCTCGGAGGCCTGCTGGCGCAGCTCGCGGTCGATCAACGTGAAGAACACGGCGACGCGCAGCTGACCGCTGAGCTTCGCGAAGACGCTTTGGAGGCCAACACCCGTCGTCACGCGGGGATGCCGGACGATGTTGACCGGCGACGTCGAGAACTGCGCCTGCACAGCCCGCGCCACGCGCGACGCGGTGTCGCCGGTGGAGTCCGAGATGATGTGGATTTCGACCGGGGCGCTGGTCATCGCTGCAGTTGGGTGAGATCGCCGACCGGGGCGAAGGCCGCCAGCGCGTCGCGCACCAGGCGCACGCGATTGGCACGCAGCCCAGGCTCCTCAGCGAGGACCATCACGTCGTCGAACAGGGCAGTGACCGACGGTCCCAGCTCGGCGGCGATGCGCAGCGCGGCCGTCGGATCCTGCTCCGCCGCCACCCGCGGGCCGATCGCCGCGATCGCAGCGGCCAGGGCCACCTCGGCCGGCTCCTGCATGAGCGCCGGATCGAGTGCTGCGGACGCCTGCTCCTTCTCCACGATGCGGCTGCAACGGGTGACCGCAGCGTGCGCGGCCGCGAGTTCAGGGGCGTCGGCCGCCTCGTGCAGTGCACGCGCGAGAGCGGCATGGCGCGCAGGATCCACGGCACCCGCACCGCGGGCAGCGCGCTGGACGTCGATCGGCACGCCGGCCTCACCGAGCGCCTGATCCACGCGATCGAGGATGAAGGGCACGACGATCTCCTGCGTGCCCTCGACGTCGAGTTCGAGGTCGGCACCCTGTCCGACGAGCAGGACATGCGCATGGGCGACCAGGCGCGGCAGGTCCAGCGTGAGGCCGTAGCGGGCCTGGATCTCGACGATGCCCGCCGCCGCACGACGCAGTGCGTACGGGTCGCGCGAACCGGTCGGGCGCTCGCCGATGGCCACGACGCCGACCAGCTGGTCGAAGCGATCAGCCAGGGCCAGCAGCGCACCGGGCACGGTCTCCGGCAGCGGCCGTCCGGCCCCTTCGGGCTGGTACTGCTCGCGGATCGCCAGGGCGACGGGCTCGGGCCGGCCGGCCGCGCGGGCGTACTCCATGCCCGTTTCGCCCTGCAGCTCCGCGAACTCGCCGACCAACGTGGAGGCGAGATCGGCCTTGGCGAGCCGGGCGGCCTCCACGGCGTGCGCGCGGTCGTCGCCCGTGATGCCCGCGTCGTCGGCCAACACCTCGACGACGGCCATCAGCCGGGCGGTGCGGTCCGCCAGAGTGCCGAGGCGCTGGTGGAAGGTGATGCGGCTGAGCTCCGCGGCCATCGCCTCAATGCCGCGAGCGCGATCCTTGGCGAGCGAGAACACGGCGTCGTCGAGACGGCCGGCGAGCACGCGCTCGTTGCCGGCGCGCACGGTCGCATCCGCGTCGGGATGCGAATTGACCACGGTCAGGAAGGCGGGGCGCAGCGTGCCCGTTGGCCCGCGCAGCGGCAGGTAGCGCTGGTGCGACTGCATGGCGGTGATGAGAACGCGCTCCGGCAGCTCCAGGTGGCGCTCGCTGATCGACCCGTCGAGCACCCGCGGCCACTCGACGAGGTAGACGACCTCGTTGAGCACCCGGGCCGGATCCTCCCACTCAGCGTCGTGCGCCTTGGCGCTCGACAGGAGCAGCGCCTCGATGATCTCACGCCGATCGGCGGTGCGCACGGCGACGCCGGCACCACCGAGGTCGATGGCCCAGTCATAGACGCTCTCGACCTTCAACTCGGGCTTGAGCAGACGATGGCCGCGCGTGACGTTGTCGCTGTGGACGCCCTGCACTTCGGCCGGGAGCACCGTGTCTCCGTGCATCACGATCAGCGTGCGGATCGGACGGGCGAAGCGCAGCGTCCCGGTTCCCCAGCGCATGTTCTTCGGCATCTGCAGGCCCTCGATCAGGCCGTCGACGAGCGCCTGCGCGTGTGCCGCCAGCGGCTCGGCCGGCGACGTGACGGTTGCGGTGAGCAGCCCATCACGGACCTCGAGCTGCTCGGGGACGAGCCCGTGCTTGCGCGCGAAGCCCTCCGCCGCCTTCGTCCAGGCGCCGCTCTCGTCCTTCGCCGCCTTCTCCGGCGGGCCCGTGTGCGTGAACGTCTCGGCCGGGGCCTCCGCCGGAACACCCTCCGCGATCACCGCGATGCGGCGCGGGGTGACGAACGTCTCAACCGACGTCGGCGCCAAGCGGCGCTCCGTCAGCAGCCGCTCGATCGTCGAGCCCGCCTCGCGCTCCGCGACGCGGCAGGCGTTGGCCGGCAGCTCCTCGCAGCCGAGCTCGATCAGCAGGCTGTACGTCACGTCAGCTCCCGCCCGAGATAGGCGTGGGCGACCGCGCGGGCCAGCGAACGGACGCGGCCGATGTAGGCGACGCGTTCGGTCACCGAGATGGCGCCGCGGGCATCCAGCTGGTTGAAGGCGTGCGAGCACTTGAGGACCTGGTCGTAGGCCGGCACCGCGAGCCCCGCCTCGAGACAGCGTCCGCACTCGGCCTCGTGGTGGTCGAAGGCGCGCGTCAGGCCATCGACGTCGGCGACCTCGAAGTTGTAGGCACTCCACTCGCGCTCACCCCGGGCGTGCACGTCGGCGTACGTGACACCGGGCGCCCACTGAAGGTCCCAGCACGAGTCCACGCCCTGCAGGTACATTGCGAGGCGCTCGAGCCCGTACGTCAGCTCGACGGAGATCGGGTCGCAGTCGATGCCGCCGGCCTGCTGGAAGTAGGTGAACTGCGTCACCTCCATGCCGTCGAGCCAGACCTCCCAGCCCGTGCCCCAGGCGCCCAGCGTCGGCGCCTCCCAGTTGTCCTCCACGAAGCGGATGTCGTGGGCGGCGGCGTCGATGCCGATCGTGGCCAGCGAGCGCAGGTACGACTCCTGAATCTCGGCCGGCGAGGGCTTGATCAGGACCTGAAACTGGTAGTAGTGCTGCAGCCGATACGGATTCTCCGCGTAGCGACCATCGGTTGGCCGAATGCTCGGCTCGACGTACGCCGTCGCCCACGGGTCGGGACCGAGGCAGCGCAGGATCGTGGCCGGATTCATCGTGCCCGCGCCCACCTCCGTGTGATACGGCTGCACGATCACGCAGCCCTCGGCGGCCCAAAAGGCCTGCAGGCGCAGGATCAGGTCCTGGAAGGTCGTGGCTGCCGCGTCGGTCCGCACACCGGAAGGCTACCGATTCGCGCCCACCCGACGCCCCGCCGGAGACGGGGATACCCTGAGGCGGTGCGCAACGCCCGTCTGATCGCCCCGCTCGTCGTCCTCCTCACGTTGGCCGTGCTCGTGCCGACCGCCGGTGCGCTGTCCCTCGCCACGGTCGCGACAACCGTTCGCAACCCGACGGTCCTGACCTTCCGGCCCGGCAGCGCCAACCCTGTGGTCGCGCAGCGCAACGGGCTGATCGTCGCGGTCGTCAAGGGCAAGGCGCGCACGCTCGCGGACCTGACTGACCGCGTCGGGCAGTCCGGAGCGGAGCGCGGCCTGCTCGGTCTGGCCTACAGCCCGGGCTACGCGGAGAACGGCCTCGTGTTCGTGGCCTACACGGATGCCGTCGGCGATACGCAGGTGGTGCGCTTCCGCCGGGGGCGCAACCACCATTTCCTGAAGGGCTCAGCCACGACGATCCTGTCGATCCGCCAGCCGTACGCCAACCACAACGGCGGTCGGCTCGCCTTCGGCCCGGATGGCTTCCTCTACATCGGCATGGGCGACGGCGGGGCTGGCGGCGACCCCGGCAACCGCGCCCAGAACTCCTTCACCCAACTCGGCAAGCTGCTGCGGATCGACGTCAACGCCGGTGCCCCGTACGCAATCCCCTCGACGAACCCGTTCGCGGACGGCACGGCCGGCGATCCGACGGTCTGGGCGATGGGCCTCCGCAACCCGAGCTTCTCCTTCGACGCCCGTACAGGCAGCCTCTGGCTGGTCGACTCGAGCCAGGCCTCCAACCAGGAGGTCGACTGGGTCCCCAACCCGGCGCCCGCGCTGCCCAACTTCGGCTGGAGCGCATTCGACGGCACCGCGACGTACAAGCCACAGCCAACGCCCGGCACGCTGATCGCCCCCGTTACCACCTACGGCAAGGCCTTCGGCTGTGCCCCCGTGGCCGGCAACGTCTACCGCGGCAAGACGATCCGCAAGCTGCGCAGCACCTACGTCTTCGGCGACGCCTGCAGCGGCCGCGTCTTCTCGCTCCTGCGCAAGGACGCCAAGCTCATCGACACGGGCCTGCGTGTGCCGAGACTGGCCGCGATCGGCCAGGACGGCAACGGCGAGCTCTGGCTGATCGGCCAGCAGGGCCGACTGTCGATGCTCACCCCGTAGGCGAGCTGCCGAGCAGCGCCAGCCGCACGCCGCCGTGCTCCTCTGCCGTGGCCCGGCAGAGGCGCGCGATCGCGCCGCGCTGAGGGGCGGGCAGCGCGAGCAGGGCTCCGAGCGGCTCGGCGAGCAGGCGCGCGGCGGCGGTTGCCGTGGCCTGGTCGAGCACGCTGCCGCTGCCGCAGGCGCTGCAGAAGGCGCACCCGGCCGCGGCGTCGTACACCTCGACCGCGCCGCCGCAGCCCACGCAGGCCGCGACCTCGGGACGCCAGCCCGCGAGCGCGAGGAGCTTGAGGACGAAGGCGAGCGTGAGCACATCGGCGCCGCCGCGGACGTCATCGCCGAGCGGCTCCGTCAGCGCCACGAGGTAGCGCGCGAGGCCGTCGAACAGGCGCTGGTCCGGCTCGGGCTCGGGGAATAGGCGCACCACGGCCTCGATGCCGCCAGTCGCGGCCAGCACCCGCACCGCGTCGCGGCGCAGATCATCACCCGACCAGAGCACGTGCGCGCCCGTGATCGTCGCGAGATCGCCCTTGCCGGGCTGGATCATCGCCTCGATGCGCGTCATCGGCTCGAGTCGCGCGCCCATCTTGGCCGTCGTCTTGCGCGCGCCCTTGGCGATCACGTTGACGCGGCCATGATCCGGGGTCAGCAGGTGCACCACGCGGTCGGCCTCGCCCGTGCGGAAGCTCCGCAGGACGATCGCGTCGGCCGCGAAGGCGGTCGCCACCGAGGGCTAGTCCTGGACGAGCGGGAGCAGCTCGCCGGCGCGGTCGAGCGCGGCGAGGTCGTCGTACCCGCCGACGGGCGTGCCGTCGATGATGATCTGCGGGATCGTCATGCGGCCCGTCATCTCTACGAGCTTCTCGCGAAAGCCGGGAATGCGATCGACGTTGGTCTCCTCGTACTCGATCCCGCGGGAGTCGAGCAGCGCCTTCGCGCGCATGCAGAAGGGGCACCAATCAGCGGAATAGAACTCAACCTTTTTCACACTTGCTCCAACGTGGATGAGGGGCGCCGCATTCCCCGGGGGCGTCGCGGCTTTGGCTGACAGACCGGGCACACGTGCGTGCCCCGGCCAGCGCAGCGGGTCTTGATGATCTCTGTGCCGCACTCTACGCACGGCTCGCCATCGCGGCCGTAGACACGGAAGCGCTCCTGCATCGAGCCGTACCCGCCATCGGGCGAGCGAAAGTCGCGGATCGACGAGCCCTGCGCGCGAATGCCCTCCTCGAGCGCCGTCCGCACCGTGGCGGCGAGACGATCGCACTGCGGTCGCGTCAGCCGGCCGGCCGGACGGTCCGGATGGATGCAGGCGGCGTTGAGCGCCTCATCGGCGTAGATGTTGCCGATCCCGGCGACGAGCCGCTGGTCGAGGAGCAGCGCCTTGACGGGCGCCTGCCGTCCCCGAAACGCGGCCTGCAGCACGGCGCCGTCGAAGTCGGCGTCGATCGGTTCGGGGCCGAGCCGGGCGGCGAGATACGCGGCGGCATCCGCGTCGGTGAGGAGGTCCCACGTGCCGAAGCGCCGCGCGTCGGCGTAGGCGACGGCGGTGCCGTCGGCCAGCGTGATCACCGCGCGCGTGTGCGGCGGCTCGTCGCCTCCGACGACCAGCCAATTGCCGGTCATGCGCAGGTGCGAGATCAGCGTCTCACCGCCGTCGAGGCGGAGCAGCAGATACTTGCCCCGCCGGTCGAGGGTGATCAGCGTGCGGCCCGTCAGGCGCTGCTCGACG
>JBIIFR010000090.1:0-5969 GCA_044237215.1 Gaiellales bacterium | reverse complement strand
GCCGGCTCGGCGTAGTCGCGACGAGCGCGCCGACGCGACGGGCCTTCCACAGCAGCGGCAGTGCGAACACGCCATCGGCGTCGAGCGGCGCGGTCTCTGCGAGCGCCACGAGCTCGCTATCCGTGGGGCCGTCCGCCGACGAGCGGCTCGCGAGTGCCGTCCCCTCCGGGCCATCGACGATCAGCGCGCACACCTCCGTGTGCGCGGCCTTCGCGGCCGCCTCGGCAATGTGCGCGAGCGCCTCCTCCAGGTAGAGCGACTCGGCCACGGCCTGCGAGATGCTGCCGAGCGCCTCGAGCTCGGCGACGCGTCTCTGCGAGCGCTCGTAGAGACGCGCGTTCTCGATCGCCTGCGCAACCTGCCGCGCGATCGTCTCGAGAAGCTCGATCTCGTCCGGGTGGTATTCACGCGGTGCCACCGTACGCACGTTCATCGCACCGGCCAGGCGTTCGCGGCGATCGAGGATCGGCACGGCGAGCAGCGACTGGAAGCGCCGCTCCGGCAGATTGGGGAACTCCTTGAAGCGCGGATCAAGGTGGGCGTCCGCGGCGATCGCCACCGGCTCGCGCGTCGCGGCGGCCCAGCCGGTCAACCCCTCGCCGACCGCCATCCGCGGTGGACCCGCCGTGGCCTCGACGTGCGTACCGTGGACCGCCTGCAGGACGAGCTCGTTCGTCGTCTCGTCGTGGACGTAAACAAAGCAGGCGTCGGTGCCGAAGGCGCGGGCCACCGCGACGGCCACCGCATCGGCGACCTCGGCGAGGTCGAGCGAGCTCGTGACGGCCTCGACCGTCTCGGAGAGCAGGCCGAGATGGCGGGCTGCGCGCGACGTGGATGTGGTCTCGGATTCGCTCATACCGAACCGCGCCGACGGTAGCACGGCGCCCGAGCCGGGCCCGGCGCTCAGGCCGCGAACGGCAGGTCCAGCGTGTCCTCGGCGAAGGCCACGGCCCGCTGCGGCAGGTACGGCCGCCAGCCCGTCGGGATCGTCTGCGTGCCGAGCGTCAGGTAGAGGTCGGGATGCGGCGGGCGCGGCGGTCGCCGCAGCGGCATCCCCGCCTCGTGCGGCAGCCGGTCGCTCTTCCTGAGGTTGCAGGGCGAGCAGGCCGTGACGACGTTGATCCAGGTCGACGCCCCGCCGCGTGACCGCGGCACGACGTGGTCGAGCGTCAGACGGGCGCGGCTGCCGCAGTACTGGCAGGCGTGCAGATCACGGGCGAAGAGCGCGCGCCGGGTGATCCGGCGCGAGGTGAAGCGGGGGACCCGCACGTACGCCACGAGCCGGATTACGACCGGATGCGGCAGCGTGGTCGAAGGTGAGCGGATCTCCCGGGTGGGATCGGCCTCCAGCACCTCGGCCTTGCGTGACAGGATCAGGCTGCAGGCGCGCCACACGCTCGTGACGTTGAGCGGTTCGTACGTTGCGTTCAGGACGAGCACAGAGCCTGCCATGCGCCGAGGGTACTCCACGTCCTCCCGCCGCTTCACCGAATCGCCGCCGCCACCGCGCTCCCCGCCACCGTTCGGAGCCGGATCAGCGCAGGGCGTGCTGAACGGCGCGCTCCTCCTCGGGCGTCAGCTCGAGCGAGCCGGAGCCGCCCCGGAGGACGTCCTTGACGAACACGCTCGTCGCACTGCCGGCGTGCACGGCGGAGATGACGATGCCCGAGCCATGCCGATCGAGCAGGGCCAGCGAGCTGGAGCGCCGACCCTCCTCGTCGCTATTGGCGTCGAAGCGGACGATCGAGCGGCGGCGCAGGAGGACATCCAGCGAGCCCAGCGCCGACACGACCTCGTCGCGCAGGCGCGCCTCATCGAGCTCGAGGCGCTCCATCCGCGCCTGCATGCCGACCGCGAACTCGACGAGGTCTACGGGCTTACCGGCCAGCAGCGCCTGCTCGGCCTGCCGCAGGCGCTTGGACCAGCGCGCGGTACCGACGGCCAGAACGAGTGCGGCGACGGCGAGCACCACTCCAACGACCGCAATGCCGAGTGCCACCGTCCCCTGCAGCTCCGTCGTCACGCGCGGATTCCTAGGCGGGCTTCAGGCGGAACTGGATCTGGTAGACACCGATGTTGTTGTCGATGTTCTGCTCGCCCGGCACCTTCTCGACGGTGACCTTCGCGGTCACCACGCTGTCGAAGACGATGTCGGACAGACCGAATGGGATCTCGACGGTGCCCTGAGCACCCGGATCCAGCGTCGTGATCTCGCCGGTCGGCAGCGTGCGGTCGTCCATGCCCTTGGCGCGCAGCACGACGTTGACCTTGACGGACACCTCGGTGGCATCACCCGAGTTCTGCACGGTGATGGCCAGCGTCATGTCGTTGGCACTGTCGACCTCGTTGACGGAGGCCGGGTCGAGCTGCGTGCCGCCGGGGTTGAACAGCGTGCTGATCAGCGTCGTGCCGTGCAACACGCCCGCGCCGGTATTGCCCGAGGCGTCGCTGGTGGTGACCACGTTGCCCTCGGCATCGGTCGTGGTCGTCGAGCCACCACCGTCGACGGGCACGCCGCCGAGCAGCGCGTTCAGGATTGACTGCATGCGCTGCGGTGCGGCGAACTCGATCAGCTTCGGATCGACGAACTGCGAGTCCTCGACCGTGGCGTTGATGGACTTCTGCGCGAGCACCTGCTTGACCGGCTCCTGGTAGGAGTCGGAGTAGACGACGTCGGAGGCGATCAGCCGCTGGAATGTGGCCGCGACGGCAGCGGATTGCTCGAGCGGCACCTGACCGGTCGTGCCCGCCGAGTTGAAGGCGTCGGCGAGCGCCTTCTGGAGGCCTTGAAGGCCGCTCACGCGGTACTGCATCGTCTGCACGAGGAACGGCTGGTAGGCGGACACCCCGTCGGGCGCGTCGAGATCGGCCGCGTTCCGGGCGATCTGCTGCTGCGACTGGATCTCGCGCGTGAGCGACTGGTTGAGACCGTCAGGCGTCTGACCGGCCGTGAGGATCGCCGCGGAGAACTCGGATCCGACGGTGCTCGAGGCCTTGGCGACCTCGTTCGACTTGGACACGTAACTCTGGTACGACGTGACCTCGCGGTCACGCTGGCAGCGCTGCACGAGGAAGTAGCCGGCGACGAGGACAATCAGGACGCCGATGACCAGGACGAGCAGGCGCTGAGGGCCCTTGCCCTTCGGCGTGCCCGGCAGCGAGGGCCGCTTGCGCGCACTCCGGGACGGCGGAGCCTCGTCGGGCTCGTAGTCGTCGTCGAAGAAGGAAAGGAATGCGGACATGGATGGCGTACGGAGAGTCGTGCAGTCCCCGTGTTTCGTCACATTACCACCCGTTCCTGCCGGGAACGCCGGACGGAACCGGTGACGGTCCACCCGTTGCGGAGCGCAGCGCGCGCTCGCGCCCTGCCGCCGCTCTATCCGGAGGGCATCGTCGCGGACCGCTTTCGGATCATCGAGACCATCGGCGTCGGCGGCAGCGCGACCGTCTTCGAGGCCGAGGATCTGCGCACCGGCGAGATGGTGGCGCTCAAGGCGATCCCGGCCCAGGAGAAGCTGCGCAAGCGTGCGCGCCGAGAGATTCGCGCCGCCGGCTCGCTCGACCACGGCGCGATCGTGAAGCTGCTGGACAACGTCGAGGACGACGACTACATCTACGTCGCCTTCGAGCTGGTGCGCGGCAGCGACCTGTCCGACGTGCTCAAGGAGAAGCGCCTCGAGGAGTCCGAGATCCTGCGCGCCGTCGCCGCCGTCTGCGACGCCCTCGAGCACGCGCACGAGCGTCACGTCGTCCACCGCGACGTCAAGCCGGGCAACATCCTGCTGCGCGAGGACGGCATCCTCAAGCTGACCGATTTCGGCATCGCCCAGATCGACCAGCCGGACGCGACGATCGACGAGAGCCTGCTCGGCACGCTCTCCTACATGTCCCCCGAGCAGGTGCGCGGCGACATGCTGACCGGCTCGACCGACGTCTGGTCGGCGGCGCTGGTCGCCTACGAGGCGCTGACGCGGCGCAACCCCTACCGCTCCAAGAACCCGGTCGAGTTGGCGGAGAAGCACAAGAAGCTGCGCCTCTCGCTGCAGACGGATCGACCCGACCTGCCGAGCGTCGCGACGAAGATGATCGACCGCGCGCTCGACCTCGACAACCAGCGGCGCCCGCTGCCGGGCCAGCTGCGCGACGCTCTGCTGCGCGGTGCGATCGCGATGGAGCGGGGCCAGAGCGACATGGACTCCTCGATCGAAGTGCCGCGCCCCGACCCGCGCGTGCGTCTGCGCAAGCGCTGGCTGCGCGCCGTGCCTGACCTGCTCGAGGACCTCGGCCAGCGCGACGAGCGGGTGCGCACCCCGGCGAGGCGCGCCACCGCGGCACCGCGCCTCGCCGCCATTACCCGCTACGCCGAGCCGTACGGGCCATCGCTCGTGGCCGGCGTCGGCGGCATGCTCCTGCTCGGCGCGCTGCCGTTCTATCCGACGGGCTGGCCCTTCGCCATCGGACTCCTCGCCGCGATCGTCGCGCTGCGCCTACCGTGGCTTGCCACTGCGCTCGTGCTGGCTGCGGGCCTGCCGCTGCTCGGCAACGTCGCCTTCGGTCTGGTGCCGCCCGCCGCCCTGCTCCTCGCGGTCTGGCTGGTGTTGATGGCCCGCGATGGCCGCCGCGGGCTGCTGCCGCTCCTGGCACCACTGCTCACGGTGTGCTTCGCGTGGGCGCTCTACCCGCTGCTGGCCGGCGCCTCGCCGCGCGCCTGGGTGCGTGCCGCCCTCGGTGCGACCGGTGCGCTCGCGATGACGCTTGCCCTGGGGCTGTCCGGCTGGGGCTCGCCGCTGGTCCCCACCGGCGCGATCGCGACACTCGGTACGCAGGTGGCCGGTGTCGACGATCTGATCGCGGCGGCGGCGCTCGTCGCCACGGCGGTCGGTATCGGTCCCGTCCTGCTGGCGGCCGTCTGGGCCGTGCTGGCCGTGACCGCGCCGGCCGTGCTCGCCGCGCAGGGCCGTGCGCTCGTGACCGCCTCCGTGCTGTGGCTCGGCAGCGGCACCCTTGCGACGCTCATGCTCGGTGTGGTGCTCGGCGGGACGCTGATCGCACCGCTTGAGACGGTGATGGGCGCAGGGGCGGCGGGTATAGTGATTTTCATCCGCTCGCGGCGGCCAGCCATGGCTTCCGCAGCACCCGCGACCGGCAACTGAGGGAAGTGCAATGGGGTTTCTGCGACGGATCGAGAGCAAGCTGGAGGGCGTCTTCGAGGGTGGCATTGGCCGCACCTTCAAGTCGAACGTCCAGCCCGTCGAGTTGGCGCGCAAGCTGGCCAAGGAGATGGATGACAACAAGGTCATCTCTGTCCAGACCGTCTACGTGCCGAACGCCTACACCGTCTACCTGGCGCCGGAGGATCGTGAGCAGTTCGTCGCCTACGAGGCGCGCCTCCGCACCGAGCTGGCTGGGTACCTGACCGAGCACGCGCGGCGCGAGGGCTACTCGCTGCCGAACCGTGCGCGCGTGATGATCGAGACGGCCGACGAGTTGGACGTCGGCACCTTCGGGATCGCCGCCGAGATGGAGGAGACGCCGCCGCCGATGGCCGCCGACGCGCCGCCGCCGGGCGTGCGCCTGCCGGAGGAGTTCGGTGGCGAGGCCGCCGTGCCCGCACCGCCCGCCGCCGCGCCCGCACCGCCTGCCGCCGCTCCGGCGGCGCCGCCCGTACCGCCCGCCGCCGTGCCCGCACCGCCCGCCGCCGCTCCGGTGGCGCCGCCTGCAGCGCCGGTAGCGCCCGTGGTGCCGCTGACCGTGGATCCGTTCGCGAGTGCCGAGGCGCCGGTAGCGCCGATCGTGGCCGTGCCCGCTCCGGCTCCCGTCGCTCCTGCCGCTCCCGTCCCGCCACCGCCGCCACCGGCACCAGTCGCGCAGTGGGTGCTCGTCTGGCCGGGCGGCGTCGTGCCGATCCGCGATACCGCGCTCGTGATCGGTCGCAGCAAGGACTGCGACGTCCCCCTCGCAGACGGCAA
>JBIIFR010000063.1:0-7075 GCA_044237215.1 Gaiellales bacterium | reverse complement strand
CGGCCGCGGAGCGAGGCAGCCACGGCCCCGACTGCTCCGACGAGGTCGGCACCATCGAGGCGCGCGCCTCCGATCGCGAGCGAGGCCTGCGGCAGGCCGGGGAGGAGCACGGTCGTCACGCGCGGCAGTCTACCCGGCGGCTATCGTCCAACGCATGATCTGCCGACCTTCCGGGCAGGGCTGGGAACTGGTGCGCCAGCCCGATCACGGCGTGCTCGCCTGCGCGCTGTTCGATGCCTTTGCGGAGGAGCCGCGTGGGCCGCGGGAGGGGTTCCGGCTCGCGGTTGCGCACCACGACGACGGCTGGGCCGCGCGGGACCGCGAGGCCCGGACGGGCGATGGCGACGGACCGGAGTCGTTCCTCGAGCTGTCCCTCGCCGAGCACCTCGAAATCTCGGGCGAGTCCGTGCGGCTGGCCGGCGATCTGCACCCCTATGCGGAGGCGATCGTGGCGTTGCACGGCGCGTGGCTGCACGGGGCCCGTAGCGTCCGTGATGAAGCTCTCGAGCAGCAGCGCGATGCCGTCATCGCCGCCTGGCGGGCGCTTGCCGACGAGCGGGCACGTGAGCTCGGCGTGCCGGTGATCGACCTGCACCACGACCAGCGGCTCTGCGCGATGGTCGACTTCCTGTCCCTGTGGCTGTGCGGCTGGCCGGAGGGCGATGCGCTCGCGTTGGAGCGCCCGGGCGGCGAGGAGGCCGACGTCGAGCGCGCCGGCGCGGTCATCCGCATGCCGGCCGAGCTGCTGCCCGCGGCCCGCGAGCTCCTCGTGCCCATCACGACGGTGGCCGGCACCGCCCCGTTCCCCGTCGTGGCCGAGACGGTGCGCACCCTCTCGCTGGTCCCCGTCGCGTGAGCGACGCGCTCGGCGACGATCTTCGCCGGTTGTTGGGCGACGCCGCGGTGGAGTGCCCCGTCGTCGATCGGGAGTGGTTGCACGACGGCACGGAGAGCGCGGCGGTGGTCGGCGCGGCTGCCGCGGTCGTGCGCCCGGCCAACGCGGACCAGGTGGCGGCGGTCGTCGGCTACGCCCGCGCACAGGGTCTTCCGATCGTGCCGCGCGGCGGCGGCACCGGCTACGCCGCGGGCGCGGTGCCCTTCGCCGGCTCGCTCGTGCTGTCCCTCGATCGGCTGCGCCAGGTGCGCAGCCGCCAGCCGGAGAACTGGTCGCTCGGCGTCGAGGCCGGTGTCACCACCGCGGAGGTCCGGCGTCTGGCGCGCGAGGACGGCCTCTGCTTTCCGCCGGATCCGGGCGCGGCAGAGCAGTCGCAGATCGGCGGCAACGTCGCCACCAACGCGGGCGGTCCACACTGCTTCAAGTACGGCGTCACGGGTCGCTGGGTGACGGCGATCGAGGCCGTGCTCGGCTCGGGCGAGCTGGTCCGCGTTGGCTCGGGCCTGCCGAAGGACGTCGCCACGCTCGATCTGCGTGCGCTCCTCGTCGGCAGCGAGGGCACGCTCGGCGTGATCACCGCCGTCTGGCTGCGCCTGATGCCCGAGCCCGAGGTGCGGCTGCCGGTGCTGGCGGTGTTCGGCTCGGCGCAGGAGGGGGCGGACGCCGTCGCGCTCGCGATGGCGAGTGGCGTCGTGCCGTCGGCGCTCGAGTTTCTTGACCGTGGCGCAATCGAGGCCGCGCGGGCGTCCTACCCGGGTGAACTCCCGGCCGGCGCGGAGTTCGCGGTGCTGGCCGAGGCCGACGGCACGCTCGCCGGGGCGACGGCCGAGCAGGCCCTGCTCGCCGACATGCTGCGGCCCACGGCCACCGCCCTGCTCGCCCCGCCCGCCGCGGCGGCCGCGCGTATCTGGGCCTGGCGCGACGGGGTCTCGCTCGGCGTCCTCGCCTACCGCGGCGGCAAGCTCAGTGAGGACATCGTCGTCCCGGTCGATCGCCTCGCCGAGGCCGTGCTCGGTGTCCGCGCGCTCGGGGAAGAGATCGGGCTCGAGACGACGACGTGGGGCCACGCCGGCGACGGCAACCTGCACGCATCCTTCTTGTTCGACCGCGCCGACGCCGACCAGCTGGCCCGGGCGACGGCCGCCGCCCCGCGGCTCTTCGCGCTCGCGCGCTCGCTCGGCGGGTCGATCTCCGGCGAGCACGGCATCGGCCGCTTCAAGCTGGCGGCCGCCGCCGAGCTGCCCACCGACATCCTGCGCCTGCAGGCCGCGATCAAGGACGTGTTCGACCCCGCCGGGATCATGAACCCCGGCGCGAAGATCCCCTGACCATCACCGCACCCCTCGCGCGGGCGCAGAGGCAGAACAGCTAGCCGAGACCCCAGAGGTGCATCGTCGCCACGCCGCGGTACGGGCGCCAGGCCTCGCCGCGGCGGCGGGCCTCCGCAGCGGTGGGTCGCCGGCCCTGCGCGTCCGCGAGCGCGACCAGCACACCCAGATCGGCGGCGGGAAAGGCGTCGAGATCGCGGATCGCCCGCATGCGCACGTACATCGCCGTCCACGGCCCGATGCCCTTGAGCGCGACGAGCGCGTCCTGCGCCGCCTCGGGATCCGCACCGGGGGCGAGATCGACGCCGTCACGGGCCACCAGCTCGGCGAGCGAGCGCAGGGCATCGCGGCGCGCGCCCGGCAGGCCGAGCCCATCGAGGTCACCCGCGGCGACGGTCGCGGCGGTGGGGAAGACCACGCCGCCGTCGGGCAGGCGCTGGCCGTGCCGCTCGGCCAGGCGCATCGTCAGCGTCCGCGCGGCGGCGACGGAGACGAGCTGGCCGAGCACGGCGCGGGCACACATCTCCCACGCATCCCACGCACCCGGCATGCGCAGGCCGGGGTGCTCCGCCGCGCGCGGGCCGAGCACGGGATCGTCGGCAAACGCCGCCAGCCACGGGCGCGGATCGTCGTCGAGCCCGAGCAGGTGCCGCACGCGGGGCCGGGCCTCGGCGAGCGCGCGCTCGCTCCAGGCCGCTACCTCGACGCCCGTGCGGCCGGTAGCGCGCAGCGAGATGCGCCCGCGTCCGCGGCCGAGGGCGGCCGTGCGCGTGTAGACCGCGCCATCCCACGTGTCGATGCCGATGATGGTGCGCTGGCCGAGCCAGGCCAGCGTCCCCGGGATGTCGATGGGCGCGCGTCCGCGCTCGATAGCGGCTACGCGAGCCACGAGCCTTCGCGGCGCTCAAGCGCATCGGTGAGGCGCCGGCGCGTGCGCAGCGCCAGCTCGGAGTCGTCGCCCGACCGCGCGGCCAGCCACGCCACGGACAGCAGCTCGCGGACGTGGATGGCCGAGGCCAGGGCGCGTCGATCGACGGCGCCGTCGGCGGACTCGTAGCCCTGCAGGAACGACGGGAAGCGCGACGGTGGCGTACCGAGGCGCCGCTCGACGACCTCGAGCGGCGCGAGGTCGTACACGGCAGGCCCGATCGAGAGGTACTCCGGATCGATCAGCACCCACCAGTCGGCGCGGGCCGGCCACCAGTTGCCGAGGTGGGCATCGCCGTGGATGACGGTCGGCGGCCCCGCGACCTCCGGCCACGCCGTGTCGACGGCGTCGAGCAGGCGGGCCCGCTCGTCGGCGGTGAAGACGGCCTGCGCGCGGTCGAGCCAGCGCTCGGCGTGCGCCTGCGGAGAGAACACGGGCAGGTCGATCGTGCCGCGCTGAAGCGCGGCACGGCCCCGGGCGTGCAGGCCGGCCAGGCAGGCGCCGGCGATGCCGAGGTCGCGGTGCTCCTCGCCGTTCGGCGTGATCCTGGGGTACGGCACCACGAGCGCGCTCTCCAGCTCGACCGGAGCGCCGAGCGGCTCGAGGATGTGGCCGTCGAGCTCGCCGATCGCGGCCAGCGCCCGGCGCGTGTCGGCGTCGGCATCCGGGATCACGCGGGCCACGCGGGCGTCGTCGAGCTGGACGGTCACAGCATCGGCGGCACGCAGGACCTGCGCCGTGGCGGGATCCGCGCCGAGCGCGGCGCAGGCGAGGGCGACCGCCTGCTCGGGCGTCACGACTCGAGCGAGTTGATGGCGTCCTCGACCAGCGAGAGGGCGTCCTCGACCGAGGCGGGCACCACCTGCTCGGTCTGGCGCAGCAGCGTCACGCACTGCCGGAGTGCGTGGTCGGCGCCGCGCAGATGCTGCACGGCGGTCACCAACTCCTTGGCGGCCGGGGTCATCTCAGCGGACATCTGTCACCACTCCTCGGTGCCTTCGAGGATGGCCGCGGCCTCACGCCACGGCGCCCCCTCGCGGCGGATCAGATCGGGATACGTTCCGCGGTCGTGGACGAGTTCGAGCGTCAGCAGCTGCAGCGCCATCGCCGAGGCGGTCAACGCGCTCGTCGTGGGTGTGAGCTTCGCGGCGTGCGGCAGCAGGATGCGTCCGGCGTTCGTGAGCTCGCGGCCCCAGCTGCCCTCGACGGCGGGAACGAGGATCGCGGCGCAGGGCATGCCGATGTGGCGGGCGGCGCGCAGCAGCAGCCGACCGCGATCGGTGCGGCGGGCCCGTCCATGGTGCTCGGTCGCGATGATGACCAGGCCGGAGCGCTCGTCGCACGCGGGCAGGTGCCCGTGGGTGAACGTCTCGAGGTCCCGCGCGGCGGAGGGGAGGTGCAGACCCTCCTCGACCTTCAACACCAGCTCGTCGGCGGTGATGCGGTCGTAGCCGCCGCCCACCACGATCAGCCGGTCGATGCCGCGGAAGCCGCGCGCGATCTCGCTGGCCTGCTGCTTGAGGCCGCGGCACTCGTCGAGGTGCAGCTCGAGGGCGGCTGCATCGAGCTCCTTGCCCGCCACGTGGCCGGCGATGACCGCGCCGGCGACCATTGGCGACAGGTAGCCGACCGTATGGCACCAGCTCTTGTCCTTCTCCGGCGTGACGAGCACGATGTCGGCGAACTCGGAGCAGGAGCCCTCGCTGTTGCCGGTGATCAGCGCGGTGGCCTGACCGGCCTCCCGGGCCGCCTTCAAGGCGAGCAGGGTGGCGCGCGTGCCGTTGTCGTGCGAGATGCCGATCGTGAGTCCGGCCGGTGCGGTGTCGATCGCCGCCTCGAGTGCCTGTCGGCCCGCGACGCGCACGCCGCGATGGCCGAGCGCCTCGTCGAGCTCCATGGCGACCGCGCGCGCGGCGTGCTCGCTCGTGCCGCAGCCGACCACGCTGATCGACGTGCCGGCAGCGTGCGCCGCGGTCACCTGCTTCGCGATGCGCGCAGCTGTCTGCGCGAGCTTCTTGTTCGACGCGATGCGCGCGGCGAGCGGCGGCTCCGAGTCGATCATCTCCTCCATCACCCAGGGCCTCTCGGCCCGGAGCTCGGGGAACCAGTCCTCATGCCATTGGGGAGTGCTCATAGACGCGAGTGTACGTCAGTCGCCGCCGTGGCGGGACGCCGTCGCCATTTCGCAACGTGGTAGGCTCGCCAACCATGAGTGATCGCATCTGTGGAGTGGACCTCGGCGGCACCAAGATTGAGGTCGTGATCGTCAACGGCGATCGCAAGGTCCGCGGACAGTGCCGGGCCGCGACGCCGACCGAGGGTGGTCCGGAGAGCGTCGTCGGGGCGATCATCGCCGCGGTTACCGGCGCGTGCGCGGATGCCAACTGCTCGCCCAAGGACCTCAAGGGCATCGGTATCGGCGCTCCCGGTGCCGTCAATGCGGCGCGCGGCATCCTTCTCCACGCGCCGAACCTCCCCGGCTTCGAGGAGGCCGTCCCGCTCGCCGAGCGCGTGGGCGCTGCGTGCGGAGCGAAGGTGCGGCTCGGCAATGACGTCGGCGTCGCCGTGCTCGGCGAGCTCGAGCTCGGCGCCGGGCGCAAGCTCGATAGCTTCGTGGGCATCTGGTGGGGCACCGGCGTCGGCAGCGGCATCGTGCTCAACCGGCGACTCTGGCACGGACGCGGAGCGGCGGGCGAGCTCGGGCACACCGTCATCGAGCGCGGCGGGCTGGCCGAGCCCAGCGGACTGGTCGGCACGATGGAGGCCTACGCCGGGCGCCGCAACATGGAGACACGGGCCCGCGCGGCCGTGGCGGCGGGGCGCAGCACGGTGCTCTTCGACCTGATGCAGGAGGCCGGCAAAGAGCGCCTCTCCTCCCGCATCTGGCAGGACGGGCTCGCGGCGGGCGACGCACTCGCGGCGGAGCTCATCGGTGAGGCCGTCGACGCGATCGCAGCGGCAGCAGCCAATGTGGTCAACATCCTCGATGTCGAGGCGATCATTCTCGGCGGCGGACTCGGCACCCGCTTCGGACAGCCGATGGCCGACCGCATCGGTGCCGCGATGGCGCCGTACCTGTTCCAGCCCGCCAAGGCGCCGCCGGTCATGACGGCCGCGCTCGGCGATCTCGGTGGTGCGATCGGCGCGACCCTGCTGGTCGGCGCCCGGCGCTGACCCGCGGCGGTTCGCCAAAGCGGTCGAAAGTGCCGTACGCTGCGCCTATGTCCGCGTCCCGCCTGATCTCCCGCCCCGTCGCCCTGCTGATCGCCATCGCCGCTCTCGCGGTCGCGATTCCGACCGCCTCGGCCGCGCCCGTCACCGTCAACGTCGGCGCTGCTCTGTCCCTGACGGGCGAGGCAGCCGTCTACGGCATCAGCTCCCGCAAGGGCATCGATATGGCCGCCAAGGAGATCAACGCCGGTGCCATCACGGGCGTCAAGGTCAAGGTCAAGACGATCGACGACTTCAGCACCACAGCAGGCGCTGCCGCCGCCTACGGCGTGTTCTTCCGTGACGGCGTCTCGACGATCGTCGGCCCGACGCTGTCGTCGGTCGCGCTCGACGTGGATCCCTTCGCCCAGGCCGCGCGCATTCCGGTGCTCGGCATCTCGAACACGCAGCCGGGTATCACCGAGATCGGTACGTTCATCTTCCGGCCGGCGCTGACCGAGGAGTACGTGCTGCCGCAGGTCGTCAAGGCGGTCGCCACCTCCACGCTGATGCCGAAGACCGCCGTCGTCATCCAGGGCAGCGACGCCTTCGCCGCCAGTTCTGGGCCGCAGCTCGCCACGGCGCTGTCCGCCAACGGCGTGACCGTCAAGAAGACGGTCATCGTCCCGGCCGGCACGACCGACTACGCGGCGATCGCCGCCGACGTCAAGGCCAACGACCCCGACCTCGTCGCGCTCAGCGCACTCGCCCCCG
>JBIIFR010000062.1:0-7170 GCA_044237215.1 Gaiellales bacterium | reverse complement strand
GTCGTTGCTGCCACGACCGCCAACGCGGCTCCCGCCAACATCACGCCGACGGTGCTCAACACGGCCCCAGTCGGCACGCCCATGAGCGAGCCGGGCCGCGGCCAGCTCTACATGTGCGCCCTCCCCTCCCTCGGCGGCAATCCGCCGCCGCCCGTGTCGCAGGTGGACAGGCCGTGGCGCAACGGCAACGTCCTCAACGTCGCAAAGATCGCCGAATCTGCCGTGCCGGGCAAGGTCAAGATGGCGCATGAGTTCAAGATCACGACCACGGCGACGAAGCGGTATTTCAAGGGCAATGGCATTCCGCCGTGGCCGGTTGGCAAGTACCCGATCCCGTCGAATAGCGCCGCGTACCAGTACTACAGCGTCGCGCCGGGAATTCCGCCCTACGCGACGGCCGACCTGATCCCCATCAAGCCCTACAACCTCCACGTGAACGTCACACGCTATCCGAAGGCGAACAAGAAGCCGACCTGCATCCCGTCGCTCTCCATGGGCGTCGCCCTCGACGGCATCATGTGGCACGCCGAGATTGCCGCTACCTCCCTGACGTCGTGGGTCGATCCGAACGCGGCACTGCCCACCGACAACTGCTTCGGCCATCCGTGGAACACCCAGTACCACGTCCACGGCTTCTCCTGGAAGTGCCTGACCCAAAAGAGTGAGCCCGGCAGCAAGGCCTCGCCGCTGTACGGCTATGCCTGGGACGGGTTCGGCATCTACGGACCACGTGATGCCAACGGCAAGTGGATCACGAACAAGCAGCTCGACGAATGCCACGGCAGGACCGCCGAGGTCATGTGGGAGGGCAAGATGCAGAAGATCTACCACTACGTACTCAACAACGAGTACCCGTACTCGATCGGCTGTTTCCGCGGTACCCCTGTGACACTGCCGTACAATCTCCAGCACAACATGCACTAACGCACAGCCGGCTCCGGCGGCACCTCGGGCCCTTCCCCGACCGCCGCCGGAGCCGGTACTGCGTGCGCTTTCTGCGACCGCTAGGCTTCCCTCACCGCGAGGGAGGATTCATGGAGACAGTCGCATTCATTCGGATGGAAGACGGCACGGCCGAGGACTACGCGCTCCTCGACCGGCTCGGCGAGGAGCACATGCAGACGCTCCCCGACCGGCTGATGGCCGCGCTCGAGGAGCTCCGGCACTCGTTCGCCGGGTACCAGGTGACCCGCTATGAGCACTCGTTGCAGTCCGCCACTCGCGCGCATCAGGATGGACGCGACGAGGAGTACATCGTCGCCGCACTGCTGCACGACATCGGCGACGAGCTCGCGCCCATCACCCACGGCGAGTTCATGGGCGCGGTGCTGCGCCCGTACTGCCGGCCCGAGATCGTCTGGATCGTCAAGCACCACGGCGTGTTCCAGTCGTACTACTACGCGCACCACTCCGGCGGCGACCGCAACGCACGCGATCGCTTCAAGGACAGCCCGTGGTTCGACGCCTGCGCAGAGTTCTGCGCCAAGTACGACCAGAACTGCTTCGACCCGAACTTCGAGAGCCTGCCGGCCGCGTTCTTTGAGCCGATGGTGCGGCGCGTCTTCGCCGAGCCGCGCTACCTGACCGGCGACGAGCTGATCTAGCTGCGGCTGGCCCGCGGCTGACCGCCGTGGTCGGCACGCTGCTCGAGCCGGATCCGCGGCAGCGCCTCGCTACTTGGACGGCCTTCGGGCTCCTGGCCGGAGGCTAGCCCGCGGAACGTCATGCCCCGACAACGGCCGACTGCTCCTCGATCCTGCGGATGAATCGGTACAGGTGTGCGCAACCGCGCAAGTACACTCCCTAGGCAACCCAACAGGAGTGTTCATGGACGATTACCCGCTACTGCATCTGCTCTGGTCGATGCTGCTCATCTTCGGCTTCGTCATCTGGTTCTGGCTGCTGATCACGGTCTTCAGCGACCTGTTCCGTCGCCACGACATCAGCGGCGGCAAGAAGGTCCTCTGGATCATCCTGCTGTTCGCAACGAGCTTCATCGGCATCCTGATCTACCTGATCGTCAATGGCCACGGCATGGCTGAGCGCAACGCCAAGCAGATGCAACAGGCGCAGAAGCAGTTCGACGACCACGTCAAGGAGGTCGCGGGCGGCTCCGCCGCGGAGATCGCGCACGCCAAGTCGCTACTCGACTCGGGCGCCATCACCCAGGAAGAGTTCGACACGCTCAAGAAGAAGGCGCTCTCCTAGCGCAGCACTGACGCGTTGGCGCGCCGGACAACCGGCGCGCCAACGCACGGTTCCACGGAACCCCGCGCGGCTTGCACACGTGCGCAATCCGCGTCACAGAAGTGTGCGCTTCCCCCAAAACGCCCGCGACATCGGCAACCTCCGGCAGAATCTGTCCATGGAGCCGAACGACCCGCAGCACCCGACCGAGACACCGAAGGACCGACTGCCCCTTGGCCGCGCCGCGTTCCTCGGCACCATCGCCGCTGGCGCAGTCGGCGTCGGCCTGATCTCCCGCATGGGCGGGGTGGGCGTTGGCAACATCGTCGCAAGCGCAGGCAACGTCCTCCCCGGCATGGAGGGAATCGTCCCGACGAACGGCTGGCGCATCTACAACGTCCAGGACCCCATGCCGACGTTCGATCCCGCCACCTACACGCTGACGGTTGATGGTGAGGTCGAGAACCCCGTCAAGCTGACCTGGAGTGCCGTGCAGGAGACGCCGATGGTGACGAGCATCAGCGATTTCCACTGCGTCACCGGCTGGTCGGTCGAGAACGTCCACTGGAAGGGCATCACGCCCGCCACGCTGTTCGACATCGTCAAGCCGAAGCCGACCGCGAAGCACGTCAACTTCCAGTCGCTCGAGGAGCCGTACTTCGACCAGCTCACCATGGAGCAGTTCCAGCTGCCGGAGGTCCTGCTCGCGACCGAGATGGACGGCCTGCCACTCAAGCGTGTGCACGGCGCGCCGATGCGTCTCGTGATTCCGCAGATGTACGGCTACAAGGGCGTCAAGTGGCTCTCGCACATCACGTTCGAGCAGGAGCCGACCCGCGGCTACTGGGAGACGCGTGGCTATGACGCCGATGCGTGGGTAGGAAAAGATGTCTACCACTAGCCCCGTGCTCGAGAACGCCGCGCCAGCGTCTCCCCGCATTCGCCGCTTCACCGCCGCTCAGCGCGTGCTGCACCTGATCCTCGCGGTCACGTTCTTCGGGATGCTCTGGACCGGCCTGTGCCTGTGGTCGCCAGCGCTGGCAGAGGTGATGAACCGCCCGCTCGCCAAGCAGTGGCACCTCTGGTTCTCAATCGCGCTCGGTGTCGCCTTCGTCGGCATTCTGATCCTGCGCCCGCGCGATGTCGCGGCCTTTGCCAAGGAGGTCGACACGCTCGACCGCGCTGACCGCGAGTGGCTCAAGGGTGGCCCGCGGCGCATCGTCAACCATGAGGGCGCGCCCGAGCAGGGCTGGCTCAACGCGGGACAGAAGCTCAATACCGCGATCACCATTGGGCTGCTGATCGTGCTCGCCTTCACCGGCGTGCTGCTCTGGCTCGGAGAGCAGAACACGGCGTTCCGCTTCGGTGGCACGGTCGACGTGCACGACATCGCAACGATCCTGATCATCGTGCTCGTCCTCGCGCACCTCTATCTCGCGCTCGTCAATCGCACAACCCGTGCCTCCATGAGCGGCATGATCGACGGCACCGTCGACCGCGAGTGGGCCCGCGCGAATCATGGTCGCTGGGTGGCCGAGGTCGAGGCGAAGCCCGATCTCGATCGGTCTTGACTGTTTGATCAGTCAGGGGCGTTAGTGGGATCCCTATCCTTGTGGAGACCACGGACGGGAGGCCCCCATGATCGACTGTGACATCCACGTGCAGATCACGCACCAGGAGGAGATCCTCAAGTTCATCGACGCGCCCGAGCGCGACTGGTACCGCAACCAGGCGTACATGCTCGGCCTGCCCGCCTATCCGTGGTCGAACCCATCCAACTGGTTCCGCGGCGACCTCGCCGTCGACGAGAGCGGCATGCCCGGCGGCAACGCGCAGGTGGTCGCTACCGAGGCGCTCGACGGCCAGGGCGCCGACATCGGCATCCTCACCGCTGACGACGCTCTCAGCGTCGGGCTGATGGAGAACACGTACCGCGCAGCAGCACTGGCGCGCGCCCACAACGACTGGCAGTCCGAGGACTGGTTTCCGCACGACGACCGCTTCCGTGGCTCGATCATCGTGCCCTCGCAGGACACCGTCGCCGCCGTCGCCGAGATCGAGCGCTGCGCGGGCGACCGCCGCTTCGTCCAGGTCTTGCTGGCCGGTGGCAGCGAACGACCCTACGGCGACCCGCGTTACCTGCCGATCCTGGAGGCAGCCGCCGCCAACGGCCTCGCCGTCGCAATCCACTCCGGCATGGAGGGCATGGGCCTGGCCCACCAGCCGACCGGTGCCGGTGCGCCGACCTTCTACATCGAGTGGCACACGATCGGTTCGGCCTGCTCGATCATGGCTCACCTGATGTCGCTGCTCACGCACGGCACCTTCCGTCGCGTGCCCGACCTCAAGGTGCTGCTGATCGAGGGTGGCATCGCGTGGCTCCCCGGCATGCTCTGGCGCAACGACACGAACTGGCGCGGCCTGCGCGACGACACGCCGTGGCTCGACGAGCCGCCGAGCGAGACGATGAAGCGCCACATCCGCTTCGCCACGCAGCCGCTCGAGCACACCGACGGCAACGACGAACTGCTCTGGCAGATGCTCGCCGCCGTCGGCGCACCCGACATCCTCTGCTACTCGTCCGACTACCCGCACTGGGACGGCGATGAGCCGAAGTGGCTCGCCAACCGCCTGCCCGAGGCGTGGCGGCAGGGCGTCATGCACGACAACGCAGTCGCCTTCTACGGGAGCCGCCTCGACCTGCCGGTCGCGCGATGAGCGAGTGGCACGACATCGCGGCCGAGGCCGACGTCGCCCCCGGCGCCCCGGCGATCGCCCGCATCGAGGGGCGTGAGATCGGCGTGATGCGCGACCCGCGCACGAACGAGCTCGTCGCCATCCGCAACCGCTGTCCCCACTCGGGCGCCAAGCTGTGCCTCGGCACCGTCGAGCAGCGCATCGAGGGCGAGCCCGGCGGCCACTATCACCTGGTCGACCGTACGGTTGTCGTCTGCCCGTGGCACGGCTGGGAGTTCGATGCCACCACGGGCGTCTGCCCCGAGGACGCGAACTTCCGCGTGGCGGTCTACCCCGTGCGCGTTGAGAACGGCCGCGTCCTGGTGCAGGCCTAGCCCATGACCGAGGCCCAGACCCGCACCGACTTCCCACACCCGATCGAGGTCCGCACGCCGGTCTGGATCCCCATGCCCGATGGCACGCGGCTGCACGCGAAGATCTGGCTGCCCGTCGATGCCGACAAGAATCCCGTGCCCGCCGTCATCGAGTACGGGCCGTATCGCCTGACCGACGGCACCGTGGCGAGCGACGAGCAGGAGATGCGCTGGTTCGCCGGCGAGGGCTACGCCGGCATCCGTATCGACATCCGCGGCACGGGCGAGTCCACCGGCCTCTGTCCCGACGAGTACACCGAGCAGGAGACGGTTGATGGCGTCGACGCGATCGCCTGGATCGCCGCGCAGCCGTGGTGCACCGGCGCCGTCGGCATGACGGGCTACTCATGGACAGGCTTCAATGGTCTGCAGATCGCGGCCCGCCGCCCGCCCGCGTTGAAGGCCGTCGTCTCCGGCTACTCAACGGACGATCGCTATACCGACGACGTCCACTACCGCGGCGGCCTGATCGACGCGATGGACATGCTGCACTGGTCGGTCTGCATGCACGGCTGGCAGGCACGACCACCGTTCCCCGCCGTCTACGGTGAGGGCTGGCGCGCGGCGTGGCTCGAGCGCATGAACCTCGAGCCGTGGATCGCGCACTGGATGGCGCACCAGCGCCGCGATGCCTACTGGCGCCACGGCTCGGCCTGCGAGGACTTCGACCAGATCGACACGCCAATCCTCTGCGTGGCCGGCTGGACAGACGGCTACACCGACTCGGCCTTCCGCGTGCTGGCGGGAGCGAAGGGGCCGCGCAAGGCGATCATCGGCCCATGGGGGCATAACGATCCCATCCATGGCCCGCCATCGCCGCGCGTCGGCATCCTCGCCGAGCAGACGCGCTGGTTCGATCGCTGGCTCAAGGGCATCGATAGCGGCATCGACGGCGACGCGATGCTGATCGCCTACGAGCAGGACCCCGTCGTGCCCGCCCCGCGTCTCGCCGACCGGCCGGGCCGCTGGATCGTCGAGGAGACGTGGCCGTCGCCGCGCCTCGAGACCCGCAAGCTCGTCCTCGGCCACGGCACCCTCGGCGGCGACCCCGGCCACGAGCAGGTGTTCCCGATCGAGAGCGTGCAGACCGTTGGCCTCGACGGCGGCTCGTGGACGGCCGACGGCAAGTCCGATGACCTGCCGCTCGACCAACGCGGCGAAGAGGCGCTCAGCCTGTGCTTCACATCCGACCCGCTCGACGCGTCGTTCGCGATCCTCGGCCACGCCACCGTGCGCCTGGCGATCACTGCCGACCAGCCGACCGCGATGGTGTCGGTGCGCCTCAGCGAGGTCGCACCCGATGGCTCGTCGCTGCTCGTCACGCGTGGGCAGCTCAACCTCTGCCATCGCCACGGCAACGACCGGCCCGAGGCCGTCGTGCCCGGCGAGGAGATGGTCGTCGACGTGCCGCTCGACTCGATCGCACATCGCTTCCAGCCCGGCAACCGCCTCCGCATCGCGATCTCGCCGTGTTACTGGCCGTGGGCCTGGCCGTCGCCCGTGCCGGTCACGCTTGGCATCCGCACCGGCGCCTCGTCGCTGCTCTTGCCCGAGCGCCCCACGAGCCCGGCCGACGCGATCATGCGCCCGCTCGACCCGCCGTTCGAGCCGCCGATCCCCGAGATCGAGATGCTGCGCCCGGGCTCGGGCGGCAGCCGCACCCGCACGTACGACCCGGCGACGGGCATCACCGAAACGATCTTCGACTGGGACATCGGCGGCGCCTGGAAGTACGAGAACGGCATCGTCTGGGAGGACTCCTCCATCACGACGATGCGTATCAAGGATGACGACCCGCTGTCGGCCGAAGTGATCGTCGAGAACACGAGCCTCTACGAGGACGGCGAGCTGACGGCCACCATCGTGGCCCACA
>JBIIFR010000061.1:0-7181 GCA_044237215.1 Gaiellales bacterium | reverse complement strand
GGATACCCCCGGGCAGGAGTCGCAGCCGGAACCGCGAAGCAGGCTGGGCGTCATGCACCGATCCTCGTCCCGCCGCGCAACGACCGCTACCGCCCTCGCCCTGCTGGCCTGCATGGGCTTCACTGCGCTGGCCGAGGCGCGCCCCGCCCACGTGAAGGGAAGCCGTGTGCTCGACGCGCAGGGCCACGAGTTCAAGGTCCGCGGCGTGACCTGGGGCGGTACCCGCTTCGTCCCCGTCGAGGCCACCGCACCGCTCGGCGCGCCCGACATCGCCTCCGCCGCCCGTGACTTCAAGCGCATCCGACAGATGGGCGGCAACCTCGTGCGGGTCGATGTCTCGAGTGCGGCCGCTGACGATGCCCACCGACTCGCCTTCCAGCGCCTGCAGCGTCTCGCCCGCGCCAATGGCCTGCAGATCCTGTTCGCGAACGTCCCGCTGTCCGGCGAGGACCAGACGCCCTGGCTCGAGACCCTCGCCGGTTGGTTCCCCCGCAAGTCCAACGTCTGGTACCTGCCGGCGACCGATCCCGACTGCGGCGCGTTTACGGCCACCACCGCCTGCGGCGACACGGAGTCCTGGATCTGGACCCAGTCGAATGCCATCCGCGCGCTCCGCTCCGCCGGTGTGCGGACGCCGATCGTCCTCAACCTACCCGGTCGCTCACAGTCCGTCAGCCTGAACTGGGCGGCGGCCTTCTCCGACCGGAATCTCGTGTTCGGCGTACACCCGACCTCCGCGGGCAAGCGACGTTTCACCGCCCGCGACGGTCGCGCCCTGACCGTCTCGCTTGGCGCCGCCGCCGCCAAGGTGCCCGTGCTGTTCGACGACGTCGCCCGGGTGCAAACCACGGTGCAGCTCACGCGTAGCGGCACAGAGAACGCGACGCGCTGGAGCCGATCCGCGACGACCACGACGGACACGCTGCGCTGGTCCGAAGGTCTGCTCGACTGGGTGACCGGCTGGACGGTGATCGACGGCGGCGACGGCGCCATCGTCAATGGACTCGGCACGCAGAGCCGCGACCAGCTGGCCAAGGGCCGGCGGCAGTTTACGACCTGGGGGCGCGCCGCAGCCGCCGGGTACTTCGCGATCACCTACCGCGCCCAGTCGGGCCGCAACCCCGGCACGGAGTTCCCCGGCGGGTTCGAGCTCGGCGCCAAGGGACCCGGCGTCCGCGGGCTGCAGGAGCATCTGGCCCGCCTCGGCTACCTCGCTCCGCGCCTCGTCAGTGGCAGCTTTGACAGCGCCACCTGGCAGGCGGTCGTCGGCTTCCAGGGCTACGAGCGGATGGAGCGCAACGGCATCGCTGGTGCGGAGACGGTGGCACTGCTCGGGCGTGCCGTGCGGCCGGTCGCGCAGCGGCCCGAGGCCGGCCGGCACATCGAGATTGATCTCGCGCGCCAGGTGCTGATGCTCGTCAACGCCGACGGGAGCGTGGCGCGCGTCATCCACATCTCGAGCGGTGCCACGGACAACACACCGGTCGGCGACTTCACGGTCACTCGGCAGGAGCTGCGCAGTTGGTCGAAGCCGTTCAAGCAATGGCTGCCCTACGCCTCCTACTTCTTCGAGGGCATCGCCATCCACGAGTACCCCGACGTCCCGACATATCCGGCCTCACACGGCTGCGTGCGCGTACCGGCCGCGGACTCGGCCGCCGTTTTCGCCTTCGCCGAGCACGACATGCCCGTGCTGGTCTACCGCAGCAGCGCCTCCTAGGCTCGTCGACGCCCCTGGGCGAAGTGCTGCGGCGGTGGTGCCACGCTGCGCAGCTGCTCGACCGCACCGCCGAGGAGCGCGGGACGGCTCGGAACGGCCAGCGGTGCCAGCGACTCCGCACGCACTGCCACCTGCCCCTCGCGGCGCTCGAGCGTGCCGCGGATCAGCAGCAGCGGCTCGCTGCGGGCCAGCAGGCGATGCGCCTCGTAGACCTCCGGCATCAGGACGACGTTGAACAGCCCGTGCTCGTCCTCGAGCAGCAGGAAGACGATGCCCTTGGCACTGCCTGGGCGCTGGCGGGCGACGGCCAGCCCCGGCAGCACGAGCGGCGCGCCGTGGGGGAGCTCCGCCAGCTGCAGGGAGTCCTGCACCGCTCCGAGCAACGGGCGCAGCTGCCCGATCGGGTGCTCACGCACCGAGACGCCGGTCGTGGCGTAGTCGGCGACCAGCAGTTCCCAGGCGTCGGGCTGCGGCAGCCCGGCCGGCGCCTCACCCAGCTGAAGGTCGAAGGCCAGCTGGCTGCCGGAGCCGCGTCCGCGCGGGCGTGCGGCCAGACCGAGCTCCCAGAGCAGGCGACGGCGGGGGCCGAGCCCATCGCACGCGCCCGCGGCGATCAGCCGCTGCAGCTGTGGCGTGGGCAGATCAAGTCGGTTGGCGAGGGCACGCAGATCTGCGAAGGGCCCCCGCGCATCGCGCTCCGCCACGATCGCGGCAGCGGCGTCCTCGCCCAGCCCGATGACCTGACGCAGTCCCAGCCGGACGGCGCGCGCACCCTCACAGCGCGCCTCGACGTGCGACGCCCCGATCTCCACGGGTAGCACGCGTACCTGCCGGCGTTCCGCGTCGCGGATCAGCGACGCCGGCGGATAGAAGCCCATGGGCTGCTCGGCCAGCAGGGCGCAGAGGAAGGCCGCCGGGTGGTGATGTCGGAGCCACGCACTCTGGTAGGCGAGCAGCGCGAACGCGGCCGAGTGCGACTTCGGGAAGCCGAAGGCCGAGAACGCCACGATCTGCCGAAAGACGGTGCGCGCCACCTGCGGTGACACGCCGCGGGCCGTCGCGCCGGTCAGGAACGCCTCCCACTGCGCCGTTAGCGCCGCACGGCTGCGGCGACGGCTCATCGCGCGCCGCAGCGCCTCGGCCTGCCCCGGCGTGAAGCCGGCCAGCGCCTGCGCGACGGCGAGCACCTGATCCTGGAAGATGATCACGCCGAGCGTCTCCTGCAGGGCCTCCTCGAGCAGCGGGTGCTCGTAGGGGATCGGCACGGTCGGGTCGGCCCGTCGCGCCAGGCGTCGTTGGATGTACGGGTTGACGGCACCGCCCTGAATGGGACCGGGGCGGACCAGGGCCACCTCGACCACGAGATCGTCCAGGCAGGTCGGCTGCACCCGCGCGAGCGTCTGCATCTGGGCGCGCGACTCGATCTGGAAGACACCGACGGTGTCGGCCGCACGGATCTCGCCGTACACGGCGGCATCGTCGAGCGGCACCCGCGAGAGATCGACGGTCGCCCCTGTGCTGCGGTGGATCTCCGACACGCAGCGCTCCACGGCGCTGAGCATGCCGAGACCGAGCAGATCGATCTTGAGGAACCCCGCGTCGGCGACGGCATCCTTGTCCCACTGGCAGATCGTGCGCCCCGCCATCGCCGCCGGCTGCAGCGGCACCAGTTCGCTGAGCGGGCGGTCCGAGACGATCATCCCGCCCGGGTGCTGGGAGAGGTGGCGCGGCAGGCCGGCGATCTGGCCGCAGAGCACGGCCAGCAGCCGCAGCCGGCGGTCGTCGGCACGCTCGCGCAGGCCCGGCACGCGCTGCAGTTCCTCGCCGACCGCCTCCGCGCTCCAGCCGTCGGACGCCGCGCAGAGCCGGGCGATGTCACCCGTCGGCAGCGCCAGGGCCTTGCCAACCTCGCGGATCGCACCCTTCGCGCGATACGTCGAGAACGCCCCGACGAGCGCCGCCTGCTGCTCGCCGTAGTGCAGGTGGATGCGTCGGATCAGCTCGGCGCGGATGTCGCGCGGGAAGTCGAGGTCGATGTCGGGCGTGGAGGCCAGCTCCTCGTTGAGGAAGCGCCCGAGCGACAGTCGCCCGGCGACGGGGTCGATGTGTGAGAGACCCGTCAGGTAGCAGACGATCGAGCCGACGCTCGAGCCGCGGCCGCGCCCGGGCGGCAGCACGTTGCGCGCCGCATCGGTACCGCGCAGCTCGCAAGCCACGACGCGAGCCAGCTCCAGGAGCTCTTGGTGGAGCAGGAAGAAGCCGGCCAGCCGGTGACGCCGGATCAGGGCCAGCTCGGTGTCGAGTCGTTGGTCGGCCTCGTGCCGCCAGGGCGAGCCAGCGGGATAGCGCGTCGCCAGCTGTGCCCCGCAGAGCTCCTGCAGGGTGCGGTCGGCGTCGGCGGAGCGCTCGGGTGGCCGGTAGCCCAGGCTGGCGGTCAGATCGAAGCGGCAGCGCTCTGCAATACGCAGGGTCTCGCCGAGCGCCTCGGGCAGGTCGGCGAACAGCTCCTGCATCTCGGCCGGCGCCTTCAGCACGTGTTCGCGGTTGCCACGCAGGAGCGCCGTGCAGGCATCGAGCGAGGCATGCTGGCGGATCGCCACCAGGACGTCCTGTAGCGGTCCTCGACGGCGCAGGTGAAGATGCACGTCGTTGGTGGCCGCGACCGGCAGCCGGCGCTCCGCGGCCAGCCGGGCGAAGGCGCGCAGCTGCGCCTCGGCACCCTGCCGGAAGGGGCGTTGCAGCTCGACGGCGAGGCGTCCGCCGAAGGCCTCCAGCAGCTGGTCGCGCCGGCGGCGCGCGACGACGGGATCGTCTGCCCGCAGGATGCCGTGGTCCGGACAGCCCGTCAGGCAGGTCAGCCCCTCGGACCGCTCCAGGACCACGGCGAGCGGGACGCTCGGCGGCCGGGCGACCGTGCCGTCGGGCGCGCGGGTGCCGGCGTGGGCCGCCGTGATCAGCCGGCAGAGGTTGGTGTAGCCCGTGCGGCTCTCGACGAGGAGGAGCAGGTGGCGCAGCTGGTCGTCGACGGCGACCGTCAGCTCACAGCCCGTGATCGGCTGCAGCCCCGCAGCCGTGGCCGCGTGGGCGAAGGGCAGCGCCGCGCAGAGGTTGTCATGGTCCGTCAGCGCCAGCGCGCCGTAGCCCAGCGCGACGGCGCGGTCGACCAGCTCCTCCGGCTGTGCGACGCCGTCGAGGAACGAGTAGGCCGAGTGGCAGTGCAGCTCGACGTAATCAGCCGCCATACCGCCACCAGCCGCCCGTGCGGCGATCCTGGTACGCCGTACAGAGGCGCCCGTCGGCGAGCACGAGCGAGAAGCAGCGGCGCCGGTGCGGCGTGCTCCACCAGCCCTCCTCGATGCGCCACTCTTCGCGCACCGCGTCGACGGGACAGCCGTCGAGGCTACCCGGCCGACCATCGGCCGCGAGCGCGACCTGGCAGCGCCGCGGCGTCTGGGAGGCGAGCGCTCGCAGGGCCCGGCTCATCGGGGGGCCAGCCCGTGACGTCGCTCGGGGAGCCGGCTGGCGGGATCGATGCCGACGATGCGCAGCAGCGCACCCTCGCCGACCGCTGCGCGCACCTGCTCCGCCGCACCCTCCAGCCGCTGCGTCCGCTCCTCACCCGCACCCTCGAGCAGGGTCAGCTGCGCGGCACCGCGCGCCAGCTCGGCGAAGGTCAGGGCCAGGCGCTCGGCCGGTGCCGGTAGCCGGCGCGCCTTCGGCAGCAGGGCGAGCACCAGCCGCTGCGGGTCCGCGGTTGACTCGCGCAGGGGCACCTCGCAGAGCCACGACTCGCCCGTAACGAGCCGCGCCTGCAGGCGCAGGAGCCGCGGCACGGCGTCGCCGCGGGCGGGCAGTTGAAGCGCCTGCCGGACGAGCAGGATGATCGCCTGCTCGAGGGCGGCGTCGGTGGCGATCGGCTCGCCGGGCCGCAGCACGCTGCGCACGAGCGGCGGGGGTGATTGTGCGGCGATGCGGGCGCCGTCCTCGCCGCGCGCCATCCGCCAGGCGTCCACGCCGGGCGGGCCGAAGCGGTCGCGCACCGCCAGCTGCGACAGCGAGGCGACGCCGCCGAGACGATCGATGCCGACCAGCACGAGCGCGGCGCAGAGCGCATCCGGGCTGCCGCCGTCCTCATGCAGCAGGCGGACGGGGAGCGGGGCGATCGCCGCAGCGACCTCCTCGGCGCCCAGCACGCACGGACGGCGACGGGCGAGCCGCGCGGCCATCAGGGCGGCGAACCGCGTCGGTGCCGCGCCGATGCGGACGCTCTCCCCGGCGAGAGCGAGCTGCTGCAGGCGCTCGATCAGTCGGCGCGGACCGCCGTGGAGTCGCAGGCCGGGAGCGGCATCGATCAAGACGCGCCCCGGCGCGATCTCCTCGACCGGCAGCCCGAGCGCAGCGAGCTCACGCAGGAGCCGGGCCGCGCGCTCCTGTACGCCGACGGGGTCGGGCGGCACGAGCTGCAGGGCGGGGCAGAGGGTCAGCGCCTCCCCGAGCGGCATGCCGCTACGGACGCCGCTGGCCTCCGCCGCCGCCGAGGGCAGACCGATGCGCGGCTCGCCGAGCGGCGGGGGGCCGAGCGCGACCGGGACGCCGAGCCCGGGCAGCTGCTGGCCGCGCGCCGCCAGAGCGACGGTCAGCGGCAGGCGCGGAAGCAGGAGGGCGAGCAGCATTGCCAGCCCAGTCTAGTCGAACATACGTTCGTATGCAGACGGCTCGCTCAGTCGCCGTCAGCGACCGCCTCGCCGCGCAATTGCGCGATCACCTGCTCGAAGACGTCGTGCGGCTGCGCACCCAGCAGCAGGTACTGCTCCTGGAGGACGAAGGCCGGCACGGCGTTGATTCCCATCGCGTGCGCCTCGCGCGTTGACTCCTGCACAACCGGGCGGAAGCGCCGGGTGGCGATCGCCTCGTCAACGGCCTCCGCCTCGAGACCGACGCCGATCGCAACCTCTCGCAGCACGGCCGGGTCGGCGACGTTCAGGGACTGCTCCCACATCGCCTGCATGACGGCCTCGTGGTAGGCGGGATGCAGATCCTCGGCTCGCGCCAGCTCACCCAACTCGAGCGCCAGCTGCGTGTTGGGCGTGATCTCGGGGTGGGGCGCGTAGGGGAAGCCGCTCTCCGCGAACATCGCCGACACCCGTCCGACGTGCTCCTCGCCGTACTTGGCGATCAGGTCGGCACGGGGGATGCCCTCCGGCGGATACTCGGGGTGCAGATCCCAGGGCAGCCACTCAATCTGAGCACCGAACTGGCGCTCGAGCCACGTCGCGCGCTCGCACGCGACTCGGCAGTAGGGTCAGAGAAAGTCCGACCAGATCAGAATGCGCAGCGGTTCGCTCATGACATGTCCCCCTCGGTGATGACGGCTGGCGACCCGTCGCTGTCCTCCAGCAGCTGCCGCTCCGCCGCCACGCGGGAGCGACGAGCCTCGAGCAACTGCCGCAGCACGACCTGC
>JBIIFR010000060.1:0-7233 GCA_044237215.1 Gaiellales bacterium | reverse complement strand
GCGATCTGCGCGCACAACGACGTGCCACTCCACATCGACGCCGTGCAGGCCGCAGCGGGAATGGACGTTGACATCAGCCTGTTGCCCGGTGAGGTGACGCTCGCGGTGGCCGCGCACAAGCTCGGTGGTCCGCGTGGCGCGGGCGCCGTCGTTGGCCCCGGTGTGCAGACGCTCGCACCGATCAATCATGGTGGCGGCCAGGAGCGCGGCCTGCGCTCGGGCACGGAGAACCTGGCCGGCGCCGTGGCACTGGCCGAGGCGCTGCGTATCCGTCAGGGTGACGACGCACCGGCCGAGCGCGAGCGCCGCGCCGCCCTGCGCGACGACCTCGAGCAGCGGCTCGCGTTACCCGTGGCCGGAGGTGCTGCCCAGCGTCTGCCGGGCCACGCCCTGTTTCTCACCAGCTACCGCGGCGACACCGTCGTGCGTCTGCTCGACGAGCGTGGCATCGCGGTCTCGGCCGGCTCGGCCTGCGCCAGCGGCGACCCGCAGCCCGATCCGGTGCTCGGCGCGATGGGGATCGACCAGGCCTTTGCCCGCGGCGCCGTGCGCGTGACGCTCGGGCCGACCACGACCGCCGAGGAGATCGACGCACTCGTCGCCGCCTGGGCGGAGATCGAGGGCGGGCTCAGCGCCGCCCGCGAGGCCTCGGCATGATCGACCTCTCCCGTGCCGGCACGATCGACCAGCCCGACGGTGAGGGCAGCGCGGGCGGCGGCCGCTGCGACGATCGTGTGCGGTTTACGCTGCGGCTCGACGGCGAGCGGCTCGCCGCGGTGCGCTTTGGTGCCGACGCCTGCGCCTCTACGACCGCAGCCGCCGCATGGCTCGCCGAGGCGGCGGAGGGGAGCGAGCTGCTCGGCGCCGCCCGGCTTGGTCTCACTGACGTGCTGGCCGGCACCACGATCGACTCGCCCGAGTGCGCCCTGACCGCGATCGACGCGCTGCACGCCGCCCTCGGCGACGCCGTCGTGCGTGGTGCCTCGCTCCCCGCCGACGCGCGCCGCGTAGGGATCGCGATGAGTGGCGGGGTCGACTCGGCGATGGTGCTCACCGGTGCCGTCGAGGAGGGGCACGAGGCGGTCGGGCTGACGCTGCGGCTCTGGATCGATCCGTTGGCGCCCAACCCCGAGCGCGCCTGCTGTGCCCCGAGCGCCGTGCGGGCCGCCCGCGATCTGTGCCACGCCAAGGGCACGCCGCACCTGATGCTCGACCTGCGCGAGGACTTCCGCGCCGCGGTCGTTGAGCCGTTCGTGGCGGGCTACGCGGCTGGCGAGACGCCAAACCCCTGTGCAACGTGCAACGGCGCCTTTCGCTTCGACGCGATCGATCGCATCGCCACGCAGCTGGGCTGCCGCGAGTGGCGCACCGGCCACTACGCGCGGCTCGTCGAGCGCGACGGAGCACTGCTGGTGGCCCGCGGCGCCGACCCGGACAAGGACCAGTCGGCCATGCTCGCGCTGGTCGATCCGGCGATCCTGTCGCGCGTGCGGCTGCCGCTCGGCGAGCGCATCAAGCGCGACGTGGTCGCCGAGGCCGAGGTGAAGGGCCTGGCTGCGGCGAAGGCGCCGGAGAGCCAGGAGGTGTGCTTCCTCGGCGGCGGCGAGCTGGCGCCGTTCCTCGAACGACAAGGCGTCGAGCTCGTGCCCGGCCCGATTGTTGATGAGGAGGGCGTGGAGCTCGGCACGCATCACGGTGCCGTGGCCTTCACACCCGGCCAGCGCCGTGGCCTCGGGGTGTCGCGCGGCACCGATGCGCTGCACGTGCTGAAGGTCGATGCACCGTCCAACACCGTCGTCGTCGCCACGCTCGAGCGCCTCGGTCGCCGTGAGGTCGAACTGCGCGACGTGCGGCTGCGCGTGCCCTGCGACCGCGTCGGCGCGAGCTTCCGCGTGCGCGCCGAGGCGGTCCCGGCGGCCCTCGAGGTGCACGCCGGTGCCACCGCGACGTTGGTGCTCGATCGTGCTGCCTTCCAGGTCGCCGCGGGCCAGGTCGCCGTGCTCTACGACGGTGACTGCATCGTGGGCGCCGGCATCGTCGTCGGCTGAACCCCGCCCGCCGGGCATCGCGTACCCTGCCCGGGCAATGCTGGCCCACGAAATCCGCGCCGCCTATCGGAACCACTTCGAGCAGAACGGGCATCTCGTCATGCCCTCGGCGAGTCTCGTGCCCGGGTCGCTCGATCCGTCGGTGCTGCTGACGACGGCGGGCATGCAGCCGTTCAAGCCGTTCTTCCTTGGCCTCGACACGCCGCCGGCCACGCGGCTGACCAGCGTGCAGAAGTGCTTCCGCACGACGGACATCGACGAGGTCGGCAAGACCGCCCGGCACCTGACCTTCTTCGAGATGATGGGCAACTTCTCGTTCGGGGATTACTTCAAGGCCGGCGCCATCGAGTTCGCGTGGACGCTCGTCGGCGGGCCCTGGCAGATGGACCTGGACAAGGTCTGGATCACCGTCTTCGCCGGCGATGACCGGGTGCCCGGGGATGACGAGGCACGTGACCTGTGGCTCGCCCAGGGCGTACCCGCCGAGCGCATCGTCGGCCTCGGCCGCAAGGACAACTTCTGGCAGGCCGGCCCGACCGGACCGTGCGGGCCCTGCAGTGAGCTCTACTACGACCGCGGCCCCGAGCACGGCTGCGGGCGCGCCACCGGCCCCGACGGGTGCCAGCCCGGCTGCGATTGTGATCGCTTTCTCGAGTTCTGGAACCTCGTCTTCATGCAGTACGACCAGGCCGAGGATGGTTCGCTCTCACCGCTGCCCAAAACGGGCGTCGATACCGGCGCTGGCGTCGAGCGCGTCGCCGCGCTCCAGCAGGGCGTGCACTCGGTCTACGAGACCGATGGCTTCAAGGCGATCATCGCCGCGATCGAGGACTGGACCGGCACCTCCTACGAGTCCGGCGGCATCCACACGAAGGCGCTGCGCGTGCTGGCCGACCACGGCCGCGCGATGACGTTCCTTGCCGCCGACGGCGTGCTGCCGGCCAACGAGTCGCGCGGCTACATCCTGCGCCGCGTCATCCGCCGCGCCGTCTCGCACGGCCATCGCCTCGGCATCGAGGGCATGTTCCTCGAGCGCCTCTCCGACCTCGTCATCGCCCAGCTCGGCGACGTCTACCCCGAGCTCGTGCAGAACCGCGCCGAGGTCATCCGCATCCTCACCGGTGAGGAAGAGCGCTTCCTGCGCACCCTCGACACCGGCACGAACCTGCTCGAGGAGTGCATGGCGCGCGTTCGCGCGGAGGGCGGCACTGCGATTCCGGCCGCTGAGGCGTTCCAGCTGCACGACACCTTTGGCTTCCCCTTTGAGCTGACCCAGGAGCTGGCGGCCGAGGAGGATCTCTCCGTCGACGAGGCCGGCTTCGCCGAGCTGATGGAGGCGCAGCGCCAGCGCGCCCGCAGCGCGGCTGGCAAGGGCGGCGGCGTCGACATGGACAAGGTCGCGACGTTTGCCCGGGAGGCCGGGTTCGCCACGGAGTTCGTCGGCTACGGCGAGCTCGACATCCGCACGCGCATCGGCGCGCTGACCGACCTCGGTGAGGGTCGCCTCGCGGTCAAGCTGCGGGAGTCGCCGTTCTATCCCGAGGGCGGTGGGCAGGTGTCCGACGCCGGCCACATCGAGTCCGACACGGGTCGTGGCGCGATCATCGAGGCGATCCGCTTCGACAAGGACCAGACGCTGATCGTCGTCATGGAGCACGGCGAGCTGATGGACAACCAGGAGGTGCGCGCGATCGTCGACCCGACGCGCCGCCGCCCCACGCAGGCCAACCACACCGGCACGCACGTGCTGCACCGCGCGCTGCAGGAGGTGCTCGGCGATCACGTCCGCCAGAAGGGCTCCTCGGTGCGGCCCGACAAGCTGCGTTTCGACTTCTCGCACGAGACGCCGATGACGCCGGAGGAGCTGGCGCGCGTCGAGGACATCGTCAACCGCGTCGTCATCGAGGGGCATCGCGTCTTCACGTTCGAGACCTCGCAGGACGAGGCGCGCGCGCTCGGCGCGATGATGCTGTTCGGCGAGAAGTACGGCGACGTGGTGCGCGTCGTCGAGATCGAAGGCTTCTCCCGCGAGCTCTGCGGCGGCACGCATGTCGCGACGACGGCCGAGATCGGTCCGATCCGCATCACCTCCGAGTCGAGCGTCGGCCAGGGTGTGCGCCGCATCGAGGCCGTCACGAGTGGCGTCGCGATCGATCTGCTGCGCCAGCGCGAGCGCGCGGCCGAGGAGGCCGCCAAGGTGCTCAAGGTGGGTACGGATCGCCTGCCCGAGGCGGTGCGCGACCTGCAGGCCAAGGTGCGCGAGCTCGAGAAGCAGTTGAAGGCCGGCGGTGCGTCGGCCGGTGGCGCGGCCGTGGACGACCTGGCCGCGATGGCCGAGCTGCGCGGTGGCGTGAAGCTGGTGGCCGCGGGCGTCGGCGAGATCGCGCCCGAGGCGCTGCTCGAGCTGGCCGATCACCTGCGCGGCTCGCTCGGTCCCAGCGTGGTGCTGCTGATCGGCGAGAGCGCCGGCAAGGTTGCGCTGATCTGCGCGGCCACTCCCGAGGCCGTGGCCGCGGGCGCCGATGCGGGTGCCGTGCTCAAGGCGGCGGCACCGCTCGTCGGTGGTGGCGGTGGCGGCAAGCCGAACTTGGCGCGGGCCGGCGGCAAGGACGCGGCGGGCATTCCGGCCGCGCTCGAGGCGGGCCGCGCGGTCCTCGTCGAGCAGCTCCCAGTCTGAGTTCGGCACGATTGCGTGTGGTTTCACGCTTCCCGCGCACGACGCTAGCGGCTAGGGTGCGGCCGATGAAGGTCTTGGCCCTCGACTACGGCTCGGCGCGGACCGGCGTGGCTGTCTGTGATCCGTCCGGCACGCTCGCGCGTCCGCTCGAGACGATCGAGCGCATCGGGGGCAAGGAAGGCGCCGCGCGTCTCCTGACGCTGCTCGCCGAGCACGAGCCCGAGCTCCTGCTCGTGGGCCTGCCAGTGATGCCCGACGGCACCCACGGCGACCAGGCCAACGCGACGCTGGCGTTCGTCGGTCGGCTGCGGCCGCAGACTCCCGTGCCGATCGCCTTTGAGGATGAGCGCTTCACCAGCGCGGTCGCCGCCGCCAAGGGCGGCGAGACGGGCCTCGATGCGCGCGCCGCCGCCGAGCTGCTGCAGGGCTGGCTGGACCGGCAGGGGGCGGCATGACGCGGCGACGACTGCTCGGCGTACTCGTGACGCTGCTGCTGGTGAGCGTGCTCGCGGCCTGCGGTGGTGGGGACGACGCCACGCCGGGCGAGCAGGTCACCGTGACCATTCCGGCTGGCGCAACGGCGGCGCAGATCGCGGCCATCCTCGAGGAGGCCGGCGTCGTCGGCAGCGCCAACGGGTTCGTGGAGCGCGTGGTTGCCGACGGCGTGGGGGAGGGCTTCCAGCCGGGCACGTACCGCCTGCGCACGGACGAGGAGTACGACCGCATCATCTTCCAGCTGACCAGTGGTCCCTCGGCGAATGGCACGGGCACGCTGACGATTCCCGAGGGCTTCGCGATCTGGGACATCAAAGAGGCCGTGCGCGAGGTTGGCATCACGCCGCGGCAGTATCAGCGGGCGCTCGACGCCGCACAGCCGCCGGCCGGGTTCCTCGAGGCCGGGGAGACGGCGGCGTCCCTCGAGGGTTTCCTGTTTCCCGCCACCTACGAGGTCGGCACGCCGGCGAACGCGGACCAGCTGGTCGGCGAGCAGCTCGGCGCGTTCGCGGACAACTGGGCCGGCGTTGACCTGACCTACGCGCGGTCGCGGAACCTGACCTCGTACGACGTGCTCAAGATCGCCTCGCTCATCGAGCGCGAGGCGCAGGCGCAGGACGACCGCGCCAAGATCGCCTCGGTCATCTACAACCGCCTCCGTATCGGGATGACGCTCGGTATCGACGCCTCCGTCCAGTATGCGAACGGCTCGTGGGATGAGCTATCCGGCAGCGACCTGAAGATCGACTCGCCCTACAACCTGCGCGTCGAGCAGGGGCTCCCGCCGACGCCGATCTGCAACCCGGGGGTGGCCTCGATGGAGGCGGCTGCCAACCCCGCGCAGACGGATTACCTGTACTACTACGCCATCAAGGACGACCCTGAGGGGCGTCATTGGTTCACTGATAACTACGACGACTTCCTCAAGTACCAGCAGGAGAATCCCTACTCGTGATCAGCGGCACCACCAGACTGCTCGGCGTTATCGGCGATCCGGTCGCGCACTCGCGCTCGCCGCGCATGCAGAATGCGGCGCTGCAGCAGATGGGCCTCGACTGGACCTACGTCCCCTTGCACGTCACGGCCGACCAGCTCGAGGCGGCGCTGCGTGGCCTCAGCGCGCTCGGCTTCGTCGGCGCCAACGTGACCGTTCCGCACAAGGAGGCCGTCGCCATGCTGGTCGACGAGCTTCGGCCGGTCGCGAAGGCGAGCGGCTCGGTCAACACGATCACCGTCACCGCCGACGGTCGGCTGATCGGCGACTCGACCGACGGTCCTGCGATTTCCGCGGCGATCGCGTCGGAGGTGGGGGAGCGGTATACGGGTACGGTCACCGTGCTCGGCGCCGGCGGCTCCGCCCGGGCCGCCGCAGCCGCGCTGGCCCAGGACGGCTGCGCGGTGCAGATCCACGCCCGCCGTCCCGAGGCCGCCGCCGCGCTGGCTCACGACCTCGCCGGCACCGGCGACGTCACGGCGGTCGCCGTCCTGCCCGATCCCGTTGGTGGCGTCATCGTCAACTGCACGCCCGTCGGCGCGCTCGTCGACCCGGAGGGCATGCCGTTGCCCGCTTCGCGCCTGCTTGACGTCCGTGTCGTCATCGATCTGGCGTACCGCGCCGACGCCACGCCGACGCCGCTGATCACCGCGGCGGCCGAGGCCGGCTGCGCCGTCGTCGATGGTCTGGAGATTCTCGCGCGGCAGGGCGCGCACGCGCTCGGTCTCTGGACGGGCGAGGTCGCGCCGCTCGAGACCATGCTGGCGGCAGCGCGCGGCACGTGATCCTCGCGGGGCTCGCGCTGGGCGCCCTGCTGGGCCTCGTCGCCGTGCCCATCGTGCGTCGCCTGCCGCGCGGAATTCCCGAGCGTCTTGAGCAGCCGGCCTGGACGGGGGTGTGCAGTCACCCGGTCGCGCTCGTCGGTGTCGGTGCGACGAGCGGTGCCCTGCTTGGCGCGCTGACGCCGCAGCCGCATCTGCTCGCCGTCGGCCTGCTGCTCCTCGCTGTCCTCCTGCCAG
>JBIIFR010000059.1:0-7314 GCA_044237215.1 Gaiellales bacterium | reverse complement strand
GGCGACGGGTGAGCCAGATCACCGCGCCGCGGTGCGGCCGCGGCTCAAGCAGCCGCAGAGCAACCCGCGGGCGGCGCATCCGCTCGCCCGGGCATTGCACCGCCGTCGCTGCGGTGGCGCCATGTGTAACCATTCGGTTCCTGCCTACGGGACATAGGCAAACACCTATACATCACCGGAGACTCATCATGCCCGCCCCCACCGAGCTCGAGATCATCGGCCCCGTCGCGCCCGAGCGCGCCCACCTGCTGTCCGACGCTGCCCTCGCGCTCGTCGCACGCCTGCAGCGCGAGCTCGGGCCTCGCCGCCTCGAGCTGCTCGCCGCCCGCGCCGCCCGCCAGGAGCGCCTCGACGCCGGCGAGCGCCTCGACTTCCTGCCGGAGACGGCCGCCATCCGGGACGGCGACTGGCACGTCGCCCCCGCCCCCGCTGATCTGCTGGATCGACGCGTCGAGATCACCGGCCCGGCCGAGGCCAAGATGATGATCAACGCCCTCAACTCGGGCGCGAAGGTCTTCATGTGCGACCTCGAGGACGCCCTTTCGCCGCGCTGGACCAACGTCCTCGACGGGCAGGCCGCGCTCCACGAGGCGATCCGTCGCAGCCTCGAGTTCACCAACGACGTCGGCAAGCACTACACGCTCAACGACGAGATCGCCACGCTGATCGTGCGCCCCCGCGGCTGGCACCTCGAGGAGCGCCACGTCCTCGTCGACGGCCAGCCGGTCGCCGGCGGGCTGTTCGATATCGCGCTGTACCTCACCCACAACGCCGCGGAGCTCGTGGCTCGCGGCTCTGGCCCCTACTTCTACCTGCCCAAGCTCGAGTCGCATCTCGAGGCGCGCCTCTGGAACGACGCCTTCCGTATCGCCCAGGAGGAGGTCGGCATCCCCTACGGCACGATCCGCGCCACCGTCCTGATCGAGACGCTGCCCGCGGCCTTCGAGATGGAGGAGATCCTCTACGAGCTGCGCGATCACGCCTCCGGGCTCAACGCCGGGCGCTGGGACTACATCTTCAGCTCGATCAAGAAGCTGCACGCCCATCGCGAGGCGATCCTCCCCGACCGCGCCTGCGTCACCATGGGCGTGCCGTTCATGCGCGCCTACACGCAGCTGCTGGTGCGCTCGTGCCACCGTCGTGGCGCCTTCGCAATCGGCGGGATGGCCGCGTTCATCCCCTCGCGACGCGACGCCGCGGTCAACGAGAACGCCTTCGCGAAGGTCCGCGAGGACAAGGAGCGCGAGGTCAACGGCGGCTGCGACGGCACGTGGGTCGCCCATCCCGATCTTGTGCCCCTCGCCATGGAGATCTTCGACGCCGTGCTCGGCGATCGCCCCAATCAGGTCGACCGCCTGCGCGAGGACGTCATCCCGAACGCGGCCGCGCTGGTGGCGCTCGGTGAGACCCCGGGCACGATCACCGAAACCGGTGTGCGCACGAACATCTCGGTCGGCACCCGCTACATCGCGGCATGGCTCGACGGCCTCGGTGCTGTCGCCATCGACAACCTGATGGAGGACGCCGCCACCGCCGAGATCTCGCGCGCCCAGCTCTGGCAGTGGCTGCACTTCGCCGTGGAGCTCGAGGACGGGCGCACGCTCACGCCCGAGCTCTACGCGCAGCTCCGCGACGAGGAGATCGAGAAGATCGGCGGACGCCACGAGGGCCGCGTCGGCGAGGCGGTCGAGCTGCTCGACCAGCTCGTCCAGCAGGAGCGGTTCGAGGAGTTCCTGACGATTCCGGCCTACGCCAGACTGGCGTAGATCGGCCAGGCGGCACGGCCGACCTCCCAGATGCGGTTCCGTGCCGGTGGCGGTCGGTCCCAGCGGGCGCTCGCGCTGCGCTCACCCAGCAACGGGAAGCCCAGCCGGGATAGGCCGCCCGTGCTGGCCTCATTCGTGACGCAGTGGGCGATGCGGACGCGCAGATCACCACCTGCAGCTCCGCCGCATCCTCGGGCGCCCACCGGCGGACGGCCACCTCGCCATCGATCGCGGCATCCGCGATCCATCACGTCACTCCGTCGGCACCTCGACGACCGCGAACGTCGCGAGGGCGATCGCGAGGATGCGATCGCGATCGTCGCGCATCTTGCCCTCGGCCACGATCGTGCGGCGGCCGTGGTGCTGCACCTCGCCCGTCGCCGTGATCGGAGTGCCGGGGATCACCGGACGGGTGAGGTTGACCTTGATCTCGATCGTCACGGCGCGCCGCCCCGCCGGCAGCAGCGTATGCGCCGCACCGCCGAGGGCAGAATCCATCAGCGTGGTCACCCAGCCGCCGTGGACCAACCCGATCTGGTTGAGGTGGCGCTCATCCGGCGTGGCGGACAGCACCGCACGGCCCTCGCCGAGATCGACCACGTGGAGATCGGCGAGCACCGCCCACGGACTCGGCGTGATCTGCCCGTCCTTGAGCTGCTGGAACAGCTCGAGACCCGACAGCGAGGTGTGCTTGGGATCGGTATCGCCAACCATGCGCAGAGCCCGCTGCCCCTAGACGTCCTGGACGTCTTGGACCAGCTGCGCAAGGCTCTTGCGCGCGTCGCCGAACAGCATGCGGGTCTTCGGATCGTGAAAGAGCATGTTCTCGACGCCGGCGAAGCCCGAGGCCATCGAGCGCTTGAAGACCACGACGTGCTCCGCGCGGTCGACCTCGAGGATCGGCATCCCAAACAGGGGGCTGGACGGATCGTCACGCGCCGCCGGATTGACCACGTCGTTGGCGCCGATCACCAACACGATGTCGGTCTGCGGGAAATCGGGATTCGCCTCCTCCATCTCCAGCAGCTTGTCATAGGGCACGTCGGCCTCGGCGAGGAGGACGTTCATGTGCCCGGGCATGCGCCCGGCAACCGGATGGATCGCGAAGGTCACTTCGACGCCGCGCTCGCCGAGCAGGTCGACGAGCTCGCGCACCGGATGCTGCGCCTGCGCAACGGCGAGACCGTAGCCCGGGACGATCACGACCCGGCGGGCGTACACCAGCTGCGCGGCCAGGTCGGCCGGCGCGATCTCGAGCACGGGCAGAGATTCCCCGCGGGCCGCCCCGCCACCGCCCGTCGCTCCGCCGCCGAAAGCCCCAAAGAGGACGCTGGTCAGTGAGCGATTCATGGCCTTGGACATCAGCTGCGTGAGGAGCGTGCCGCTGGCTCCCACGAGGACGCCCGCGATGATCAGCAGCACGTTGCCGAGAGCGAAGCCCGTGGCGGCGGCGGCCAGGCCGGTGCACGCGTTGAGGAAGGCGATCACCACCGGCATGTCGGCGCCGCCGATCGGCAGCACGGCAGCCGTGCCGAGGACAAGCGCAAGGGCAACGAGGATCCACAGCACCGGATCGTTGACCACCAGAGATGCCCAGACGGCGAGGGCCAGGATCGCAACCGCGAGGATCGCGTTGATGGCCTTCTGCGCGGGCCAGGTGATCGGCCGGCCCGGCAGGAGCTCCTGCAACTTGCCAAAGGCCACGAGGCTGCCGGCGAACGAGACCGAGCCGACGATCGCCGAGAACATCACGGACACCGCCGCGACGCCGCCGAGCGAGGTCTCGCCGAGCGCGCCGTGGGCGTGGTACTCCGACACCGCGATCAGCGCCGCGGCCCCGCCGCCGAGGCCGTTGAGCAGCGCGACGAGCTGGGGCATCGCCGTCATCTGGACCCGGCGCGCGATGACCGCGCCGACCGAGCCACCGACGAGCGCGGCGATGATGATCCACGTGTAGTCGACGACGCGCTCGTCGGCGACCGTCGCGCCGATGGCGATGGCCATGCCGAGCGCCGCGACCTGGTTGCCACGGCGCGCGGAGCGCGGCGACGACAGCCACTTGAGGCCGAGGATGAAGCAGAAGGCTGCCACGAGGTAGGCGAGCTGGATGAGATCGGCCTGCGTCACTCGTCCCCCTCGCGCTTCGGCTCGGGGCGCCGCTTGAACATCTGCAGCATGCGATCGGTGACGACGAAGCCACCGACGACGTTGGCCGCACCGAAGGCCACGGCGATGACGCCGCAGACGACCTCGACGGTGCCACCGGCCGCAGCTCCGAGCACGAGGATCGCGCCCACGAGGACAACCCCGTGGATCGCGTTCGTCCCGCTCATCAGCGGCGTGTGCAGCATCTGCGGCACCTTCGAGACCACCTCGATACCGACCCAGGCCGCGAGCACGAGGATGACGAGTTCGGTGATGACGCCCATTACTCCGCCCCGCCCACGCGCGCGAGTTGATCGCGGACGCGCTCGGAGGTGATCGAGCCGTCCCGTGCGACGAGCGCGCCGGACACCACCTCGTCATCCCAGTCGGGCGCGAGCACCCCTTCGGGACAGATCAGCTGCAGGAAGGCGCGCACGTTGGCGGCGTAGAGATCGCTCGCGCTGCCCGGCATGGCCGCGGCGGGGTTCGACGGTCCGAGGATCAGGACGCCGGCCCGCTCCACCTCCTCATCGACACGCGTGCAGGCGCAGTTCCCACCCGTGGAGGCCGCGAGGTCGACGATCACGGAACCGCGGCGCATGCTCTCAACCGCCGCTTCCGTGACGAGCTCGGGCGCGGTGGCACCCGGTATCTGCGCCGTGGCGATGACCACGTCCGCATCGGCGCAGGCCCGGGCCAGCGCCTCCTGCTCGAGTCGATGCTGCTCCTCGTCGAGACCAGTCGCGTAGCCGCCCACCTGCTCCTCGCTGGCGATGTCGATCGCCAGGAAGCGCGCGCCCAGCGACTCGACCTGCTCCTTGACGGCCGGGCGGACGTCGAACGCCGTCACAACCGCGCCCAGACGCCGCGCTGTGGCGATCGCCTGCAGGCCTGCCACCCCCGCGCCGAGCACCAGGACGTGGCGCGCCTTGATCGTGCCGGCAGCCGTCATCAGCAGTGGAAAGAGCCGCGTCGAGCGCTCGGCGGCAAGCAGCACCGCGTGATAGCCGGCGACGGTGGCCTGCGACGAGAGCGCATCCATCGACTGGGCCCGCGTGATGCGCGGCATGAACTCGAAGGCGAAGATCGCGGCGCCGGAGGCGGCCAGCCGCTGGAGAGCGGCCGGATCGCCCAGCGGATCGTGGAACCCGATCAGCGTGTGGCGTGCGCTCAGCGCGCCGGCGAGCTCTGGCGACAGCGCGCCGACCGTGGCCAGCACGTCGGCCTGCGTGGCGATGGCCGCGGCACTCTCGGCGATCACCGCACCGGCCTCCACGTAGGCGGCGTCGTCGTAGCCGGCCCGGTCGCCGGCACCGTGCTCGACGAGGACGGCGAGCCCGTGCTGGATCAGCGCAGCGGCTGCCGCCGGCACGAGTGCCACGCGACGCTCATGCTGCGCCAACTCGCGCGGTACCCCAATCGTTGCGACGGCCATGCACGCCTTTCGTGCCCACCGGCAGGTCAGCCGACCCGCCGCGATCAGATGATGACGAGCCGCACCGTCGGGGTCAACGGTTCCAGCGGGGCTGGTCGCGATCGAGCAGGCGCTTCATCGCAGCGAACAGGGGCGGCGCCTCGTCGTCGGAGTTCTTCTCCCACTGGCGATTGGTGAGCTGGGCGACCTTCTTCGGGGCCAGCACGAGCTCATCGCCTGTGGATTGCGCGAGCACCTGCACCTCGCAGGCGCGCTCCAAAAAGTAGGTCCGCAGCCATGCCTGAGCCGGCGTCTTACCGATCACGATCACGCCGTGGTTCTGCAGGAAGATGACGTTGGCGCCCTTGGCTACGGCCTTGGCGAGCCGCAGACCCTCGTCGTCACCCTCGACCTGCCCGCCGTAGGAGAGCGTCGCGACCGTGCCGTAGAAGCTCATCGCGTTCTGCGTCAGGCGCTCGTTGAAGCCGCCCTTCGTGCAGGCGACGGCCGACGCATACGGCATGTGGGTGTGCATGATGCAGCGCGCGTCCGGGCGAGCGCGATGCAGCTGCCGATGGATCTGCATCGCGGTGATGGCACCGCTGCCCGTGCCGTCCACGACGTTGCCGTCGAGATCGACGAGCACGATGTCACTGGTGCGGGTCTCCGACCAGTGGGGACCGTACGCATTCAGCAGGAAGAGGTCGTCATGCCCATCGACGGCGAGCGAGAAGTGGTTGTCGATCGCCTCGTTGTACCCGTGGAGCGCGGAGATGCGGAACAGGGCGACGAGGTCTTCACGGCCCTGAGCGAGCACGTTCTTGTCAACGGTGGGGGAAGCCATGCGGGCAACCTACCACGCGCCTGCAGTCGCGCCAATCGGCGGCTCAGACGATGAACGGCGCGCACTGGAGCGTCGAGATGTTGCCGAGCGCATCTCTCGACGTCAGGCACCACACGTACGACCCGTAGGGCAACCGCGCTGGCACCTGCCAGACGAGGGAGTTCATGGTGCTCGCATTCTTGACGGTGGCCTTCGTGACGAGCCGCTTGAGCACCGTGCCGCCGCGCGTGCGCCGCACGGTGATCGTCTCCCGCGTCGGCCCGGTCTCGCCGAGGATGCGGTAAGAGAAGCGGACGCGCTCGTTGGCGGCCATGACGGCGCGCGACAGGCGGACACGCGGTGCGGTCTGATCGGCAGCGGCAGCCCAGGCTGCCTCGTCACCGGTGAGGAGCGGTGTCAGCCAGCCCGTGAGGAGCGCAACGCGGGTGTAGAGGCCCGGGCGGTTGGCTGCGGCGCACTCGTAACCCCACGAGACGATGCCGGCGAGGATCGTGGCGCCGGCGCCCGACACAACCGTCAACGGGCCGCCGCTATCGCCTTGGCAGGTGTCGATGCCGCCCTCGACGTAGCCAGCGCAGACCATCGCCTGCGCCTCGGCCAGCGAGACCTGGGCGCGCCGCGCGCAATCGGCGTCGGAGACGATCGGCACGGTCGCCGAGAGCAGAAGGTCGGAGGCCGCGCCGGTGCCCGATGTCAGACCCCAACCGGCGATCCGGGCGCTCACACCGGCGGCATAGGCGGCCGCATCGGCCGTCGTCGCCACGGGCAGCGAGGGATACGGCAGGTCCACGTCGGTCCACAGGAGCGCCGCGTCGTTCGGGCCACCCTCGACGCCGCGCGCGCGGTCGTAGCCTGGATGCACGACGATCCGCGTCACGGCGAATTGGGTGCCATCCGAACCCCGTAGATCCGCGCGGCCGGCGACACCCGTCAGCTGCGAGCGCCTGATCACCGCGCCCTTGTCGATCACGCAGTGCGCCGCCGTCAGCACGAAGTGCGGGCCGACGATCGTCCCGCCGCAGGACCACGAGTCGTTCCCACCGACGTCGGTCTCGAGGTACACGATCCACGGCATCTCGGCAATCGCGACAGGTGCACCCCCGACGATCCGCGTCTGCGGCACGGCCGCCGTCGCCGCCGCGGCC